>JAFJTK010000020.1 GCA_017880265.1 Candidatus Pelagibacter sp.
TTCTGGACATTAAGCTTGTATTTTGAATAGTCTTAACTCCATCTGTAAAGGCAATTATTCCTTTTTTAGCTAATAAACCAAATTCAGTCATATTAGTACCTTCGATATTTTGTGTTAAAGATGCACAAGGAAAAATATTAATTTTAGATTTATCTCTTCCTCTTCTTTTTAGGAAATCTACAATTGAAACATTATCGATAATTGGATCTGTATTAGGCATTGTAACAACAGATGTTACTCCTCCAGATAGTGCAGCATTACTTAAAGTTCTAAAATTCTCCTTATATTCATAACCTGGCTCACCTACAAAAACCCTCATATCTACAAGTCCAGGAAAGATATATTTTCCTTTTAAATCAATTGGTTTTTCTCTCGTAGGTAAATTATTAGAATTTACTTTTTTACCAATTGCTTCAATTTTACCATCTTCTGAAATAATCAAACCTCCATTTTCATTTAACGAATTAAATGGATCAATGATATTTGCATTTATAAAATATTGTTTTTTCATTTATTCACAAAATATTTTTAAACAAGCCATTCTAACAGCTACCCCAAGTTCAACTTGTTCCTTTATTACACTTTTATTAATATCATCAGCTAGTCTTGTATCGATCTCAATTCCTCTATTCATTGGCCCAGGATGCATAATAATAGCATCAGGCTTTGCATGATCTAGTTTATCTGGAGTTAATCCATAGTATTCATAGTACTCTCTATTTGAAGAAAGAAACGAACTTGTCATTCTTTCATTTTGAAGCCTTAACATCATCACAATATCGCAATCTTTAAGTCCTTTTTTCATATCAGTAAAAGTATTGACACCAAATTTTTCAATTTCTTTTGGCATTAAATTTGTTGGGGCAACAATGTTTACTTCCGCACCAAGCATTGTTAATAAATAAATATTGGATCTAGCAACTCTTGAATGGAGTATATCTCCACAAATTGCAATTTTTAGTCCTTGAATTTTTTTCTTTCTGTTAATTATTGTAAGTGCATCTAATAAAGCCTGGGTAGGGTGTTCTCTTCTGCCATCGCCAGCATTTAGTACAGCACAATTAACTTTTTGAGATAACAAGTTACAAGCTCCTGAGTCTTGATGTCTAATTACAATTATATCGGGGTGCATTGCATTTAAAGTCATTGCGGTATCAATTAAAGTTTCGCCTTTTTTAATTGCAGAGTTTCCCATGTTCATAGACATCACGTCTGCTCCTAAACGTTTACCAGCTAATTCAAATGAACTTTGTGTTCTCGTGGAAGGTTCAAAAAATAGGTTAATTTGAGTTTTTCCATTTAGAACGTTTAATCGTTTGTTTTTACTTTGGTTAAGTTTAATAAATGATTGAGATTCATTTAAAATCAAATTTACGTCATTGATTGATAAATCTTGAATACCTAACAAATGTTTTTGAGAAATTTTAATAGCTTTTTTGGTTTTAGATGCCATTAAAATTAACTCTATAACTATAAACCAATGTCTTGGCAAGTATTAATTATTTAAAAAATCTATTGCACCCTGGAGTATAAATGCAGCTGCATTTTGATCTATATTTTTTTCTCTTTTAGTTACATTAACATCTAGTTGGCTAGATAAATTAAAAGCTCCTACCGTAGAAAGTCTCTCATCCCAAAGGCACACATCTACATCAATAGCCTTATCGATATTAGCTGAAACATCGTTAACAGATTGCGCTGATCTACCTGAAGAACCATCCATATTAAGAGGATTTCCAATTATAATACCTTTAATACTGTATTCGTTAATTATCTCTTGTAATTGAGAAATTAATTCATTGGTATTTGTTTTAGTAATTGTTTTAAAGGGTGTTGCTATTGATTGTTTTTCATCGCAAATAGATACGCCAATTCTTTTAGAACCAAGATCTAACCCAATTAATCTAGAGGGTTCAGACTGCTTTTTTTTTAAATCTTCAATGGTGATCATATTGTATATTTTTAACTTAAGTGATAGTTTGCGA
>JAFJTK010000019.1 GCA_017880265.1 Candidatus Pelagibacter sp.
TTAATAAAGGAAATCTTTCTATAGGTAATGATGCAGATTTTTGCATAGTAGATTTAGATAAACCTTGGATTGTAAAAAAAGAAAATTTAGTTTCAAAATCTAAGAATACTTCAATTGAAGATAAAAGACTTCAAGGTAAAGTAACCAATACCTTTGTAAAAGGTAAAGAATTATTTAAAATATAAGAATGGATTATTTAATTGTTGGTATTGTCTCATATTTAATGGGTTCTATTCCATTTGGTTTTATCTTGACTAAAATATTTTTGAAGAAGGATATTAGAGATATTGGGTCAGGAAATATAGGTGCAACAAATGCCTTAAGAACAGGTAATAAACTCATAGGTTATTCGACATTAATACTAGATGTAGCTAAAGCTATAATTCCAGTTATTTTTGTTAAAATTAACTACCCTGACTTAATATATATAGCTTCTTTATCTGCTTTTTTAGGACATGTGTTTCCTATTTGGCTTAAATTTAAAGGTGGCAAGGGTGTTGCTACGTATGTTGGAATTTTATTTTCTATAAATTTTTTACTAGGAATTATTTTTGTAGCAAGTTGGGGTGTTATATTTTTAATGTTTAGATACTCTTCACTCTCATCAATTATCGGCTCTATATCAATACCTATTTATATCCTCATAACTGATCAAATAAGTAATGCTATTTTTTTTAGCATAATGTTTGTTTTAATCTTCTTCACCCACAGAGAAAATATTAAACGGTTGAAAAATAAAGAAGAAAGTAAGACTAAAATTTATTAATTTGACTATCAAAGACTTTTGGGTAGTTTGTTAAATTATGAATCTAGTCATAGTTGAAAGTCCTGCAAAAGCTAAAACAATTAACAAATACTTAGGTGATAATTATACTGTTTTAGCTAGCTATGGACATATTAGAGATTTACCATCAAAGAATGGTTCTGTTGACCCAGAACAAAATTTTAAAATGGAATGGGAAGTTGATAGCTTTTCTAAAAAATATTTAAAAGAAATTACTGATGCTGCAAAAGATTCAAGTAAAATTATTTTAGCAACTGACCCAGATCGTGAAGGTGAAGCAATAGCATGGCACGTGAAAGAGTATTTAAATGAAAAAAAACTTTTAAAAGACAAAGAAGTTGAAAGAGTTGTTTTTAATGAAATTACCAAAAAGGCAGTAACTCACGGTATAGATAATCCTAGACAAATTGAACCGTTACTTGTTGATGCTTATATGGCTAGAAGAGCTCTAGATTACCTAGTTGGTTTTAATATATCCCCTATTCTTTGGACGAAACTTCCAGGATCAAAATCTGCTGGTAGAGTACAATCTGTAGCTTTAAAACTTATAACTGAAAGAGAACATGAAATAGAGTCTTTTGATCCAGAAGAGTTTTGGACTTTAAGTATTAATTTTCAGGATGAAAAAAAAAACTTAATTACGTCAAGTATTTCTCAATTAGATGGAAAAAAAATAGAAAAATTTTCTTTTAAAAATAAAAATGAAATAAATGATGCTATAACGAGTATTAAAGATAAGAAATTCAACATAAGCGATATTTCTTCAAAAATTGTTAGTAGAAACCCATCTGGTCCATTTACAACATCAACTTTGCAACAAGTCGCTTCAAGTAGATTGGGGTTTGGAGCTTCTAGAACAATGCAAATTGCTCAAAGATTATATCAAGGTATCGAAATAGATGGGGAAACAATAGGATTAATTACCTATATGAGAACTGATGGGACAAATCTCTCAGCTGATGCAGTTTCAGATTTTAGAGATTTTATTAAAAATCAATATGGAAATGAATATTTACCTGAAAAACCTCTAAATTATTCTGGAAAAAAAGCAAAAAATGCTCAAGAAGCTCATGAAGCTATAAGACCAACAGACATAAGTAGATCACCAGATTCTGTTAAAAAATATTTGAGCACAGATCAACAAAAACTATACAATCTAATTTGGGGCCGAGCTTTATCATCTCAAATG
>JAFJTK010000018.1 GCA_017880265.1 Candidatus Pelagibacter sp.
TCAAAGATATTTTCTATGATAAATTTTGAACCAATTACTGCAAAGAATATTGCAATCAGGATTACTGATTTAAATATAATAATAAATTCTATTAGGGATGAGAAAATTATTTCTTTTTTTGAAAATCCTAGAATTTTAAATACTAAGTTTTGATACTCTTTAACCTTACCTTGAACCATGATTGCGCTTGAAATAACAATTAAACCAATCACTATAGTTACCGCTGATATTAAAGTAACCGCAATGAACACTTTATTAAGTACAGCTGTTACTTTTGTTAAATAATCAGCAATTTTAATCATTGATAAACTAGGCATAACTTCTAGCATTTCAGTTTCATCAAATTTATCAGTGTTGAATTTCGCTGTTGCTAAATATTCATGAGGAATGTTTTGAGCAAATTGCGGATTAAATAGCATTGCAAAGTTAATACTTAAATCACGATAATCCACTTCTCTAAAATTAACTACTTCACCATCAATTTCTCTTCCATAAATATTTAAAGTAAAAATATCTCCTAATTGAATATTAAAATCTCTTGCAACTTTAGCATCTAAAGATATTTGAAGTTGTTCGGGTTTGTTTAAATCCCACCATTTTCCTGCAACTAATGGATTATCATTTGGAATTTCCTCGGCCCATGAAGATCTTCTTTCACTTCCGATTACCCAATAACTATCATTATCAGGTTTGATATAAGTATTTGGATTAATCCCATTAATTTTTGAAATGCCAGATGAAACCATAGGAACAACCTCAATGTCTGCATTTGGATCCATTTTTAATATACCTTGTTCAAACTTTTCACGTTCTCCTTTTTGAATACCTACAAAGAAATAATCAGGTGCAATATCAGGAATTGATTTAGCAATTTCTCTTTGAAAGTTTGTTCCAACTAATGCTAATGTTAAAAGTAAAGTGACCCCTAATCCTAAAGACATAATAGTAATAGGAGTTATACTTTTAGTTTGAGTAATATTTTTTATAGATACCTTTAATGAAATATTAGAGCTTGATTTAAATTTTTTAAGAAAAAAAATAATTATTCGTGAGAGAAAGAAAAATACAATCAAACAAACAAAAAATGCAGCAAAGTATCCAAGACTATAAGTTGGTTGTGCTGAACCAATTGTAAATATTAAAACTAAGATAGAGAGAAGTGCAAGACTTAAAACAATAGATTTTTTTGAATAATAAAATTGCAAGTTTTGAAAAACATTTCTAAATAAATTAGAGGCTTTTACTTGATCAATTGAACTTATGGTTGGGATAGAAAATATTATAAGTACCAATAAACCTACTAAAAATATTTTAATAAAATTTATTATAGAAAATACTGGATAAACATTTAATCCAAGTCCATCTGATAGGTATTTATCAGCGATAGGCACTATCAAGAAACTAGAGCCATAGGAGACAACTGTAATAACAAATAATAATATTAATAATTGAAGATAATAAAGTGTCTTTATATTTCCTGAATAAAACCCAACTGCTTTTCTAACTGCAATTGACATGTTGTTTTGGTTGATAAAAGAGAGCAGGGTATTTGCAATTCCAATACCAGCAATTAACATTGCACTTATTGAGACAAGCGATAAAAATTGTGAAAAATTGTTAATTATTCTCTTTATTCCACTTGCAGAATTTTCAGGATAACGAAGTTTTACTTTTTGATCGTCTTTAAAAATAGCTTCAATTCTTTGTTCTATTTCATCAGGGTTATCAGCTTCATTAAATTTTACTTTGTACTCATAGTTTAAAAAGCTTCCAATTCCATTTAACTTTAATATTTCTAACGTTTGTTTTCCAGCAAGAGCCCAATCTCCAAAAGCTACAAATCCACTGACATCTGGTACTGATTTAATAATTCCAATGACTGTAAAGTTTTGGTCTTGAACTTTAACTTGTTCATTAAGTTTTATGTTAAGCGTCTTTGATAAACTTTCATTGATTAAAATCGTATTTGGTT
>JAFJTK010000034.1 GCA_017880265.1 Candidatus Pelagibacter sp.
TCTAGATTTTTTTTATCTTTAATTTCTAACTTAATTTTCAAAAATTTTATATTTTTTCTTTGAGATTTATTTAAACGAAAGAAGTCTTTTTCTGTTGTTACTAAAACTAAATTTTCTTTTTTAGCTTTATCAATTAATTGTTTTAGATCAGCATTCGTAAGTTTGTAGTGATCAGGATAAATTATTTTTTTACTTATATTAAACTTATATTTAATTAGTGTTTGTTCAAACTCATGTGGGTTTCCAATACCACAAAACATAAGATATTTCTTTTTTAGGTCAAAATTTTTTAAATTTAATGGTTTATAAATTCCTTGAAATATTTTTAAATTTTTATCTATAGATCTTAACTTAGATAAAAGTTTGCTATTTTTTTTCTCTCCATTTAAGAAAATTAAATCATAATTTTTAATTTCTTTTAAATTCTCTCTCAGTGGTCCTGCAGGAAGCATATATTCATTTCCAATTGCATATTTTGAATTAAAACATGCTATCTTCAAATCATAATTTATATTTTTTTGTTGTAAGCCATCATCTAAAATTGCTAGTTGATATTTTTTATTTACAGCAGATAAAAGTGCACTTTCTCTACTTGTTGCAGAAATAATCTTACCTGTATTACTTAATAAAGTAATTTCATCTAACTGATTTTCATAATTTTTTTTTATAAATACAGTCTTAAATTTTTTTTTGAGTAATTGATTTATTTCTATTGCCAAAGAGGTTTTGCCTGTGCCACCTACAAATATATTACCAATACAAATAGTTTTAATTTCAAATTTTTTTTTATTAGATAATTTTTTTATAATATTAATTAAATAAGTAATAGCTGACAAAGGGTAGAGTATAAATGATAAAAAATTTTTTGTGTCCCAAAATTTAGGTTTGATTAACTTCATATTAAGTATTTATTTATATAAAATAAATTTTTCTCAAGAACATCATTTCCAATCGAAATAATTTTTTTTATATTTTTATCAGGGATTTTAGTTTTTAATTTTTTTAATATTATATTTTCCATTTTTAAAATATTAGATGTAGATGATGATATTTTAAGATTATTTAAAAAAGCATATATTTCTTTGAAGTTTTTTACATTTGGTCCATTAATTATATAATTTCCTAATCTTGAAGGTTCTAGCGGATTTTGACCACCATGATTTATTATTGATCCTCCTACAAAACATACATTTGTTAAATTATAAAACTTAGATGACTCACCATAGCTATCAACTAAATATACATCTGTATCTTCTTGAAGTTTTTGATTTGAAGAATGTGTAATGCAATTAAGATCAAGATTATTTAAACTATCTATAATCTCATTAGTTCTATTTACATGTCTTGGAATTATAATTGTGATTAATTTTTTTTCTCTCTTTTTGAGATTCTTATGTAATTTTCCAATTAATATCTCCTCATCATTATGAGTACTAGCAGCACACCATACTTTATGATTTTTAAATTTATGTTTTAATAATTTTAAATCATTTTTCTGAATATTTTTTTGACCATAATATTTCAAATTACCTGCTGATTTTATATCTTTAACTTTTAAAAATTTTAAATATTTTAAAGTTTCAAGGTTTTGAGGCAATGCTAAAGAAATGTTTCCAAAAACTTGTTTTGCAAAACTTGGAAAAATCTTCCATTTATTAAAACTACGTTCTGTAATTCTTGCATTCATAATTATAATTGGAATATTATTTAATTTTAAATTGCGAAACATATTAGGCCATATTTCTGAATCTATAAAAATTGCTAGTTCCGGACTCCAATATTTAATAAATTTGTTTACTATATAGTGATTATCTAATGGAAAATATACATGTGTTGTTTTTTTTAATTTTAGTTTTTTAAAAATTTTTGCTGAACTAGTAGTTGTTGTTGATATTAAAATATTTTTTATTTTTTTATTTTTTTCTAGCTTTTGTATAATTGGAACTATACTCATTAGTTCACCAACG
>JAFJTK010000078.1 GCA_017880265.1 Candidatus Pelagibacter sp.
GGGCAAGCTTTGGATACAACACCTTAGTATCCGATATGAGATCTTTACCGATCATGGCAAAGAATGGCTATCCAGTAATTTTTGATGCAACACATTCCGTTCAGCAACCAGGAGGACAAGGAGAGTCTTCAGGTGGACAAAGGGAATTTGTTGAATATCTAGCAAGAGCTGCAGTTGCTGTTGGTGTTGCAGGAGTATTCATTGAAACTCATCAGGATCCAGATAACGCACCTTCTGATGGACCAAATATGGTTCCACTAGATAAATTAGAAAATTTATTAAATCAATTAAACGATATCGATAATTTAATTAAGAAGTAGTGAGTAAAATTTTAAAAGTAAAAGCACGTCAAGTATTTGACAGTAGAGGAAATCCTACGGTTGAAGCTGAAGTTTACACAAAAAATAATAGTGCTACTGCTATTTGTCCATCAGGTGCTTCTACTGGAACTTTTGAAGCTTATGAAAAAAGAGATAAAAAAAATAAAAGATATTTAGGAAAAAGTGTTTTTAGTGCTGTTAATTTAGTTAACACGAAAATTTCAAAAAAATTAAAAGGTCAAAATATTCATAACCAAGAACGAATTGATACTCTTTTAATTAATCTTGATGGCACAAGACAAAAAACAAATCTTGGTGCAAATGCAATGTTAGCAGTTTCTATGGCTGTTAAAAAACTTTCAGCTAAAGTTAAAAAGTTACCATTATACAAAACATTTTCTGTTAAGAATAATTTTCAACTTCCATATCCTTTGATGAATATAATTAACGGTGGAGCCCATGCAAACAACGGACTTAGAATTCAAGAATTTATGATTAGACCAGATCGAGCAAAAAGTTTCTCTGAAGCAATGAGAGTATGTTTTTTAGTTATTAAAAGTTTAAGTAAACTAATTAAAGACAAAGGTTTATCAACATCAGTAGGTGATGAAGGTGGATTTGCTCCAATGATTAGTAGCAATAATCAAGCTTTAGATTTGATTGTTTCAGCTATTAAAAAAGCAGGTTTTAAAAATGGAAAAGATGTTTCAATATGTCTTGATGTTGCTGCTAATGAGTTGTTTAAAAAAGATAAATACTCAATTCATTCTAAAAATTATATTTCAGTTGAAAAATCAATAAAAGAATATCAAAAAATTATTAAGAAATATAAGATCAAATCAATAGAAGATCCATTTGCAGAAAATGACTGGATGGCTTGGAATAAATTAATGAAATCAGTTAAGGGTGTTCAAATTGTTGGAGATGATCTTTATGTAACTAATCTTGAAAGACTTAAAAAAGGTTTTTTAAATATTTCTTCAAATTCAATTTTAATTAAATTAAATCAAATTGGCACTGTTTCAGAAACATTAGATGTCATTAAATTTGCTCAAACTATCGGTTATAAAACAATCATATCTCACCGATCTGGAGAAAGTGAAGACACATTTATTGCAGATTTAGCAGTTGGGACAAATTCTAATCAAATAAAAACTGGATCATTAGCAAGATCAGAAAGAGTTGCTAAATATAATCAATTAATTCGTATTGAAGAAGAACTTGGAAAAAAAGCGAGGATGAATAAGATCAATTAATGTTAAGATTAATAAAAAGAAATTATTTTTTATTAATATCTGTTTTCTTGATTTTATACTTTGGATTTAATCTTGTATCTGGTGAAAGAGGACTTTTTTCCTATATCGAAAAAAAAGAACTTTTGTCTAACTTGAAAAAAGAAGAAATATCATTAACTAGTAAAATAGCAGATTTAGACCATAAAAATTCATTATTAAGCACAAATTTAGATCTTGATTATGTGGAAACTCTAATTAGAGAAAGGTTTTTATTTGGTAAAGAAGGTGAGACAATTTATATAATTAAAAAAGATGAAAACTAGACATCCAGAAAAAGAAAACAAACCAATAAATCCAATTAAAAAAAAACCAGATTGGATAAGGTCTAAGCTCTCAAATAGTAAAGA
>JAFJTK010000090.1 GCA_017880265.1 Candidatus Pelagibacter sp.
TTTGGTTGGAATGACAAGCATGGTACACGTTGGAAGATATGTTGGATCCCACTTGGTGGATATGTCAAATTTTTTGGGGATCGAAACGTTTTTTCTCAAGCAGATCATGAAAAAATATTAAAACAATACAATGAAGAAGACCAAGAAAAGTTATTTGTCATAAAACCATTATATCAACGAGCTTTAATTGTATTTGGTGGACCCTTAGCTAACTTTTTATTAGCTATAGCAATATTCTTTTGTATTTATACCTTTGTTGGTAAAGATTTTACTCCTGCAGTTATCAATGAAGTTCAAAAAGATAGTCCTGCAATGATTGGGGGGCTTAAAG
This sequence comes from Candidatus Pelagibacter sp., assembly GCA_017880265.1. The sequence continues at coordinate 332 of JAFJTK010000090.1, forward strand.
ATAATGATATTATTTTAGAAATTGATGGCAACAAAGTTGAAAGCATCATGGATGTTTCAAAATATATAACAACTTCAACAGGGGATGTTATTGATTTTAAAGTTGAGCGATTTGATCAAGAGTATTTGCTTAAAATTAAGCCAAACATTGTCTTAAGTGATGATAATTTAGGGAATAAAGTTAATAAAAGAATGGTTGGCATTAAACTTGGAGCAGTAAATAATAAAATTAACCATGTAAAACTAGGACCTGCCCAAGCATTAATTCAATCCGTTAAAGAAGTGTACTTTGTAAGCACTTCTTCTCTTAAATATATAGGAACTATGTTAACAGGATCGGGCGATAGTTCGCAATTAGGTGGTCCCATTCGAATTGCTAAAATAACAGGTCAAGTTGCTGAAATTGGTATTTTACCTTTTATTTCTATTATGGCTTATATTTCAATAAGCCTTGGTTTAATTAACTTATTTCCAATACCAATGTTAGATGGTGGACACTTAATGTTTTATGCATTTGAAAAAGTTTTAGGTCGTCCTTTATCTCAAAAAACTCAAGAAGGTTTTTTTCGAATCGGTATGTTTTTGTTGCTATCTTTGATGTTTTTTACAACATTTAATGACCTAAAAGACCTTGGTTTATTCAAATAAATTTATTTTATAAAACGTTAAAAAGATAAGTAAAATCAATACTTATTTAAGTTACAACTACATATTGTATATAAAAAAAAATAAGACACTAAAAAAAAGCTTGATTTTACGCCGTTTATGACAAGTATAGATTTTAACCAACACAACCGGAGCTAAAATGAACAAAAAACAACTAGTAGCATCACTTTCAGGCTCATTAAATTTGAGTAAAGCTGATGCTGAAAGAACATTTGATACAATTACCAACACTATTTTAGATGCACTAAAAGGTGACGATACAGTAAAAATTGCTGGATTTGGTACATATAAAGTAGCAAAAAGAAAAGCTAGAGTGGGAAGAAATCCTCGAACAGGTGAACAGATCCAAATCGCTGCTTCTCAAAAGGTAAAATTCTTACCAGCTAAAGCTTTAAAAGAAGTATTCAATAAATAATCATTTTTTTTAACAGCCCTAACGTTTTCAAAACACGTTCAGGGCTGTTACTATATGCAAAAACTGCATACCAATTTTTCCTAATCAGCGTTAGTTTTTAAAATTAATAAAATTATAAGTCTTCACTTTAACAGGAGGTCTTATGACTAAATTAATAAAGAGAATAACTGCACCAGTTCTTAGTTTAGTGTTTTTACTAAACATGAGTAGTGCGGGTATGGCAGAGACAACTGTGTCTGCCGAAGTGGGGTTTATTTTTAATACTCTATTATTTTTAATTTGTGGTTTCCTTGTCATGTTCATGGCAGCAGGTTTTGCAATGCTAGAATCTGGTATGGTAACTTCAAAAAGTGTTTCAGTAATTTGTGCAAAGAATATTGGTCTTTATGCAATTGCTGGAATTATGTTTTGGCTAGTTGGTTACAACTTAGCTTATGGTATTCCAGAAGGTGGATATATTGGATCATTCACACCATGGTCAGATGCAAGTGCAATTGATACTGGTTATGCGGATGGTTCTGATTGGTTTTTCCAAATGGTATTCTGTGCAACAACAGTTTCAATTTGCTCAGGTGCTATGGCAGAAAGAATCAAGTTATGGCCATTCTTCTTATTTGCAGCTATTTTAGCTGGAGTAATTTATCCAATCGTAATGGGTTGGCAGTGGGGTGGAGGCTGGTTAGCTGAAATCGGTTTCTCTGACTTTGCTGGTTCAACTTTAGTACACTCAACAGGTGGTGCTGCTGCTTTAGCAGGTATCATTTTGTTAGGTGCTAGATCTGGAAGATTTGACAGTAAAGGTCAACCAAAAGCGTTACAACCTTTTGCAGCTTCTTCAATTCCATTAGTAACAATAGGTGTATTTATCCTATGGTTAGGTTGGTTTGGATTTAATGGTGGATCTCAATTAGCATTAGGAACTTTTGATGATGCAGTTGCGATCTCAACTATCTTTATCAATACAAATCTTGCAGCTTGTGGTGGTGTATTAGCAGCAGGTGTAATTACAAGATTAATGTATGGTAAAACAGATGTAATTCAAATGTTAAACGGAGCAATTGGTGGTCTTGTGGCTATCACTGCAGAACCTTTAGCACCATCACCATTTGCAGCAATCTTAATTGGTGCTGTTGGTGGATTGATCGTAGTGTTTGGAACTAAATTATTATTTAATTTCAAACTGGACGATGTAGTAGGTGCAATCCCAGCTCACTTATTTGCTGGAATTTGGGGTACACTTGCAGTTCCACTAACTAATGCTGATGCAAGTTTTAGTGCTCAGTTAATTGGTGTACTTGCGGTTAACATTTTTGTGTTTGCTGTGTCTTACATTGTATGGTCAGTGATGAAAGCAATCTTTGGTATCAGATTAAGTAAAGAAGCTGAAACTAAAGGTACTGATGTTACTGAAACAGGTGTAATTGCTTACGCAATAAGAGACTAATTGCATGCAATAAAGAGGCTCTTCGATCTCCATGTCGTTATCTCATTGGAGAGCCTCTTAAAAACAGAATAACTATCTCTCTCTTATAGTTAGAAAAAAGGCCCCTTTTTGGGGCCTTTATATTTATACACATGTTGTATCGTCATAACTCTTTTGACTAATCAGCAATTCTTAAACAGCTAAACTCTAATAAAAGAACCTTCATAACAAGGAGAGATAATGATTAATTTAATTAAAAAAATTTCATTAAGTATTGTAATTCTATTTAGCATTACAGGCTTAGCCTCAGCAGAAACTACTATTTCAGCTGAAGGACAATATATATTTAACACACTTGGTTTTTATTTAGGTGGCGTATTAGTTGCATTCATGGCTGCAGGATTTTGTATGCTTGAGTGTGGTTTGGTAACAACTAAAAGTGTATCAACGATTGCTGCAAAGAATATTGGTAAATTTGCTATTGCATCAATTGTATTTTTTCTATGTGGTTATAATCTTGCTTATGGAATACCTGAAGGTGGATATATAGGAACATTCGCAATATGGAGTGATGCTTCAGAAATAGGAACTGGTTATTCAGATTATTCAGATTGGTTCTATCAAGCGATGTTTGTTTGTGCGACGGTATCGATAGTTTCAGGAGCAGTTGCAGAAAGAATTAAAATTTGGCCATTCTTTATTTTCTCAGCGATAATGGCTGCATTTATTTATCCAATCTCTATGGGTTGGCAGTGGGGTGGTGGCTGGTTAGCTACTGCTGGTTTTTCTGATTTTGCAGGATCTACTTTAGTACATGCTTGTGGTGGTGCAGCAGCCTTAGCAGGTGTGATTGTGCTAGGTGCAAGAGCAGGTAGATTTGGAAAAAAAGGTGAAACAAAATCTTTAGTTCCATTTGCAGCTTCTAGTATTCCTTTAGTTACCCTTGGAACTTTTTTATTATGGTTTGGTTGGTTTGGCTTTAATGGTTTCAGTCAATTAGCAGTTGGAACTTTTGATGATGTTACAGCAATTAGTAAAATTGCCGTCAACACTCATTTAGCAGGTGCAGCTGGAACAGTAACTGCTGCATTAGTTACTAGATTAATTGGTGGTAAAACGGATATCATCATGATGTTAAATGGTGCTTTAGCTGGTCTTGTTGCAATCACTGCTGAACCTTTAAACCCAAGTCCAATTCTTGCAATGGTCATTGGTTCTATTGGAGCAATTATTATGTATTTTGGAACTAAGTTTTTAGAGTCTAAACACATTGATGATGTAGTAGGAGCAATCCCAGTTCACATGTTTGCGGGTATTTTTGGAACATTAGTTGTGCCAATTTCAAATCCAGATACAACATTTGGAACGCAGTTTACTGGTGTTCTTGCTGTATGTGTATTTAGTTTTGTACTTTCTTACATAGTTTTTAGAGCACTTAAAGAAACTATTGGTTTAAGAATTAGTGCTCAAGCTGAAAAACTTGGAACAGACGTTGCGGAAGTAGGTGTTAAAGCTTACGCAATTCGAGACTAAAAAATTATCTCTCTATAACGTTAAAGGTCCCTTAGAAATAAGGGGCCTTTTTATTTTTTTGAAAGATTTTTAAGGGTTTCTAATACTTCTTTGGCGTGGTCTTTAACTTTAACATTATCCCAAATTTTTATAATTTTTCCTTTTTTATCTATTAAAAAAGTAGTTCTAAGGACGCCCATAAACTCTCGTCCCATAAACTTTTTTTTACCCCATACTTTATATTTTTTAAGCACAGTTAGCTCTTCATCAGCTAATAAATCAAATTTTATCTTATATTTATCTCTAAATTTGTCGTGACTTTTTAAATTATCCTTAGAAATTCCATATACTTCACACTCTAATTTTTTAAATTTAGAGAGTAATTTATTAAAATCATTAGTTTCGATCGTACATCCAGGAGTGTCATCTTTTGGATAAAAATAAATAACGACATATTTACCAATCGAATCTTTAAGCGAATAGTTATCTTTTGAAGTTGAAGGAAGTTTAAAATTTGGAGCTTTAGTATTATTTTTTAACATAATTAGCTAGCAATATAATGTTTTTGATATATTTTGAAATAGAATAATGACTATAAAATCAATTCAAACTTTATTTTCAGAAGCGATGCAAGAAATAAAAACAATTAATGCGGATGAAGCTTTAAAAATGGTTGAAGAAAATAACTGTAATTTAATTGATATTAGAGAAGGCAATGAATTAGAAAGTACAGGTAAAGTCGAACATTCAGTTCATATACCAAGAGGGAAATTAGAAATTTTTTTAGATCCTAACAGCGCATTATTTCAACAAGGTGTTTTAGATCAAAATAAAGAAATGGTTTTATTTTGTGCTGGTGGAGTAAGGTCTGCTTTAGCGGTTAAAGCTTTAAAAAATATGGGGTATGAAAAAATATCACACATCGAAGGTGGCTTTGGTTCAATTAGCCAAAGTAAATTCAAAATAGTATAATTTAATTTAATTCCTCAAGAGCATATTCAAGACGATCTTGCCCCCAAAAAATTTTATTATTTACTATAAAAGTAGGTGCCCCAAAGACTTCTTTTTCAAAAGCATCATTTGTTAATTGTTTCAAAGTATCTTTTATTGATTGCTGTGAAATTTTATCCAAAAAGATTTTACTATCTATTTTTAAATTCTCTAATAATTTTGAAAATTCTTTTTCTGATGATAGGTCTAAATTATCTCTCCAATAAGCATTAAAAAATATATTTAAGTAATCTTCTTTTTGACTATCTTCTACAGAAAGATAGCCTCGCATTATCGATAGTGAATTTATTGGAAATTTTAAATTCCATTTAAAAGAAATATTATTTTTTTTTGAAACTAATTCACAATCGCTTTGCATATTTTTCATTTTATATTTATTAAATGCAGGAGCACTAATTCCTGCTAGATTATGAAGACCGCCTAATAAAATAGGTTTGTAATTAAAAATAACTTTTTGCTGTTCTTTGATTTTTTGTATTTTTTTATGAGCTATGTATGAATAAGGGCTAATTATATCGAAATAAAAATCTATATGGCTACTCATATAAGTTCATTCTTTTTGCATAGAAAATTCTGATGATCCAATAAAAGAATAAACCAATTGGTCCAATTAAATAAGTAATTATTAATGGGATCGCTACTAAGATTTTATTGATGTAAAACTTTTGAGAGTCTTTAACGATCCATCCGCCTACAAAAAGATTGATTGCAATAAAGTGTGTCCAAAAAAGCATTAAATATAAATGATCTTCAAACAATCTAGAAAGTTCATCTAAACCTAAATATAATGTGAAATTACCAATAAAATCATAACCAATTAAATAAGATTTATATAAAACAAAAATATAAACACCGCTTAAGATAAATATTGGAAATATTGATGCTACAAAAATTCTACCTAAATGGGATTGAGGAAAAAATATTAGCATAAACCAAAATGGTAATACTCCTATGTTGATCCACATATAAAGCATCTCAATAGTAAAATAAGTATAAATTTGTTCGATCATTTAAATATATTATATAAAATCTAAGCATGATTCCTATAAGAAATAGAAAAAAAACACTTCAAGTAACTGTAGAAGAGATGAGAAATTTTGCATTTGCGTATGTTGAAAAATATGCACCTTCAAAACAGCAGTTAAAAACTTATTTGCTGAAGAAATATATGAAACTTTCTTCTTCTGATGTAAGAAAAAAAGACGTTAATAAATTGATCGATATTGTCTTGTCAGATCTAGAAAAAAGTAAATTCATCAATGATCAATTTTATTCTGAAAGCAAAGCAAAAAGTATGATCCAAAGAGGAAACTCTATTAATAAAATTAGAAACTATTTAATAGGCAAAGGAATTAATGATGAGTTTATAAAAGATACTGTAGATAAAATTAGAGAAGATAATTCTGACCAAGATTTTTTTTCAGCTATAAAAATTTGTAAAAAAAAAAGAATAGGGCCAGCTAGAGCTGAAGATAATAGAACTTTGTTTTATAAAAAGGATATATCTTTATTAGCTAGAAATGGCTTTGATTTTGAAACTTCAAGAAAAGTAATGGATATAGAAAAAGATGAGTATCTTAAAATAATTAATCTACTTTAGATTTTTTATCTTTTTCCTCTTCAACCAAGTTATTAATTTTTTGTCTTATATAGTTTTTAACAAACACAAAAACTAATAATCCAAAAATTGAAACAGAAACTATAATGATAAGTATAATTCTTAATTGTTCATCCATTATAATATATTTTTACTTTTTAAAATTAGACTAGGATTTTTAAGATCTTTTTTTCCATACAAAATTTCATTCCCATTAAAATCTGTAACAGTTCCTCCTGAGTGTATTAGTATCGCGTGACCTGCTGCTATATCCCATTCATAAGCTCTTGGTTCTGCAACGTATCCATCATATTCTCCAGCTGCAACCACACAAAATTTCA
>JAFJTK010000045.1 GCA_017880265.1 Candidatus Pelagibacter sp.
AGACCACTTAAATTTGAAGAATGGGATGCAATGCGAACTCAAACTGTTTTTGTATCAGCAACACCAGGTCCTTGGGAGTTAAAACAAACAAAAAATAAATATGTAGAACAAGTTATTAGACCAACAGGATTGATAGATCCTCCGGTAGAAATAAAGCCTGCTAAAAACCAAGTAGATGATTTGATGCATGAATGTGTAAAAGTAATCAATAATAACTACAGAGTACTGGTAACTACCTTAACAAAAAAAATGGCTGAAGACTTAACAGAATACCTTCATGAAAATGGTATTAAAGTGAGATATATGCACTCTGATATCGACACCTTGGAGCGTATAGAAATCATGAGAGATCTAAGACTAGGTGTGTTTGATGTTTTGGTTGGAATTAATCTTTTAAGAGAAGGACTTGATATACCTGAGTGTGCATTAGTTGGAATTTTAGATGCAGACAAGGAAGGGTTTTTAAGATCAGAAACTTCATTAATACAAACAATTGGAAGAGCTGCTAGAAATCTAGACGGTAGAGTTATTCTTTATGCAGATAAAGAGACAAAGAGTATCAAAAATGCGATTAAAGAAACAGATAGAAGAAGATCTATTCAGGTTGCTTATAACAAAAAACACAAAATTGATGCAACCAGCATTAAAAAAGAAATTGGTGATGTTTTAGAGAGTGTCTATGAAAAAGATTACGTCAAAGTTGGAACTGATGAAAATATAGGTGGAAATCTTAAAAAACACCTAAAGGCTCTTAATAAGAGAATGAAAGAATCTGCCACTAACCTTGAATTTGAAGAAGCTGCAAAAATTAGAGATGAAATTAGAAAACTAGAGGCTTCTGAACTAGAAATTACTTTAAATCCAAAGGTAAAAAAATATAGTTCTAAAAATAAAATTTATCCAAAAGGTAGATCCACAATGGGACTACCGGGTACAAGAGCACAAAAAGGTAAAAAAAAATGGAAGCAAATAAAATAATAATTACTGGAGGTGCTACTAGAATTGGTGCCGCAATTGCAAAAAAATTATCTGGTCCCAATAAAGAAATATTAATCCATTATAATAAATCAAAATCTAAAGCTGAAAGCTTAAGGAAAGAATTAGAAAAAAACGGCACTAAAATTTACTTAGTTAAGGGAGATTTAAGTAAAGAAGTTGATGTTAATAAAATAGTCAAATATGCAAAATCAAAATTAAAATATTTTGATTGTTTGATTAATAACGCATCCCTATTTGAAAATGATAAATTAGAAAATTTTACTACTGATAGTTGGGGAAAACATTTGAGAACAAATTTAAGAACACCTGCACTATTATCTAAAGAATTTGCAAAAAATATTAAGGGTAAAAATAACAATATTATTAATATAATAGATCAAAGAGTATTTAAATTAACCCCTTTTTTCTTTTCTTACACAATAAGTAAAACTGGCCTTTATACTTTAACTAAAACTACTGCCATGAGCCTTGCTCCTAAAATAAGAGTTAATGGGATTGCTCCTGGTCCAACCATTAAAAATAAAAGACAAAGTGATAAACACTTTAAAAAACAGTATTTAGCAACCCCTTTAAGAAAACAGGTGGATGTAAATGAAATTTGTAATGCAGTTGACTTTTTTATCAAAAACAGTTCAATTACAGGACAAGTGTTAGCAATTGATAGTGGTCAAAATTTAAATTGGCAAACACCTGACGTAATAGGAAAAGAATGAAAAAAAATAATTTAAAGATTGTAAAAATAGATAAAAATAAAAGTCTTTTTAATTACGAAAAAAAAATTCTTATTAAAGAACTAACTTTAGATTTAAAACTTGGTTATTATGATTTTGAAAAAGAAAAACCTCAAAAAGTAAAATTTAGCCTTGAAATTGACTATGAAGATAAAAAACCGACAAGTGATAAAGATATCAAATCTATTGTCAATTATGGGCAGATAGTAAAATTAATCA
>JAFJTK010000016.1 GCA_017880265.1 Candidatus Pelagibacter sp.
CCAATTAATGAGTGAAAAAATAATAAAAAAATAAAAAATCCATTTGGACCAACCATACCCATAAAGATTGAACATAGAAACGGTCCACCCATGGCTCCCATTCCAAATGTAAACTGTAAACTAGCTCCAGCTGCTACAAATTTTTCCTTAGGAATAAAGTCATTAGTATGTGCTAAAATTAAAGAGAACATTGGAAGACTACAAAAAGAAAATAAAATTAAAAAAACATAAAACCAAAATTTACTTGTGGCTAACTCACCTGGTAAATACATTTGTCTTGAAGATAGAATTGCACAAAATGCAAAAAAAGCTGCAGCAAAAGTTACGATAATAATAACTTTTCTTCTATCAAACATGTCTGATAATTTTCCAATTGGCCACTGTGAAATTGCACCGGATATAGCAAGCAAGAAAGTTACTAAGGAAATTTGAAAAATAGAAAAATTCATTGTTGTTGCGTATACAGCAAGCAAAGTGAATAACGCAGATTGTATTGTTCCATAAAAAAATGAACTTACCATTCCAAAAGGAGATGAGATAAATGCTTCTTGTAAAGACATTGTAGATATCTTTTTAAATGTTGGAGCTTTTCTTTTAGTAAGTAAAATTGGAATTAGTGCAGCTGAAGTTATAACTGAAATCAATATAAAAGGTTGAAAGTTAAGAGGGTCACTAAAATTAAGTAAAAACATTCCAAGTCCCATGGCACCATACAGAATGACCATGTAGACAGATAAAACACTTCCTCTGTTTTTGTTACTTGCTCTATCATTTAACCAACTTTCAGCGACAGTATAAATAGAGACCATACTAATTCCAGTAAGCACTCTTAATAAAAACCAGACAAAAGGACTTACATATACAGCATGAATTAAAACTACAAGCGATGCAACTGATGCAAAAGCTGCAAAAACTCTAATATGTCCAACACGAGAAATAATTTGAGGAATAGTTTTGGCTCCAATAAAGTAACCAACAAAATATCCAGACATCATAAATCCAGTTGCAGTTAAACTAAACTCTTCTTTAACTGCTCTAACCCCAAGTAGTGATCCTTGAAATCCATAGGCAAGCATCAATGCACCCATTCCCAAGAATAATGCCCATGAATTTTTTAATACCTTTTCCATCTGAATCGCTATCTATTTCTGATTTGTGGCCAAATCAAGTTAATTGTATTTGAAGATCTACGAATTTTTGAGTTTAAGGTAAGAGTGGACGGCTATGGTAAATATGATTACTGCACCCCCAGTTATCGTTTCGATACTAGGCTGCTCTTTAATTACCATCCATACCCAAAAAGGACCAATGATAGTCTCTAACAAAAAGAATAAATTAACTTCTTCTGCTGGAATAAATCTAGGAGCGATGGTTACAAGAACAAAAGGAATAGCAACACACATAATACACATTAAAGGAATAATATATAAATCAAGGTCAACTAGAGCGTATGTTTCAATGAAAAACATAGCAAATACTGCAACAAATAATTTTCCAACTACTGCTGCTGGAACCAAGTTCTTCTTTTTAGCAGATCTTATAGTAACAGCTCCAATTGCAAGACCGAGAGCAGTGACAAGACCAAGTAAATCACCATAAATATTACCCAATTGAATTGAATCGTAGAAAATATAGACAGCTGACATAAAAGTAATTCCAATTGCAATCCAAGTTTTATTATCAGGCATTTCTTTAAGGAAAATCGCACCTAAAACTGCTGATAACATTGGAGCCATTGCAATCATCACTAAAGTATTAGCTACATTAGTATTTTGAATTGAAACCACAAAGGCAATGTTTGTAACAGAAAAAGTTGCAATATAAATTACTCCATGTCGACCACTGTTTAACAGCATCTTAAAAAATTCTGCTTTATAAATTATGAGCATTCCAATTAAAACAGTGAAGAAGGGGATAGCCCCACGGTAGAAAACCAAACCCCAA
>JAFJTK010000185.1 GCA_017880265.1 Candidatus Pelagibacter sp.
CATTGTATTTGTATTTGAAATTGAACTTGTTAGTTTTCTTAAAGCCTGACTCATTAATCTAGATTGAAGACCAACGTGATGATCTCCCATCTCACCTTCAATTTCAGCTTTTGGAGTTAAAGCTGCAACTGAGTCAATTACGATAACTGATATTGATCCTGATTTAACAAGAGTATCAGCTATTTCTAAAGCTTGCTCACCTGCATCTGGTTGAGAAATTAATAATTCTTCAGTATTTACACCTAATTTTTTTGCATAAACTGGATCTAATGCATGCTCAGCATCCACAAATGCACAAATTCCACCAGCTTTTTGAGCTTCAGCAACAACTTGTAATGCTAATGTTGTTTTTCCTGAAGATTCTGGTCCATAAACTTCAACAATTCTTCCTTTAGGTAATCCACCTATTCCTAATGCTAAATCAAGACTTAAAGAACCTGTAGAAATAGACTCAATATCCATTGCTCTTCTTTGTCCAAGCTTCATTACTGAACCTTTTCCAAAATTATCGGTAATTTGAGCTATTGCTGCATCTAGCGCTTTGTTCTTTTCTTTAATATCCATTTCTTGATCTTTAGTAGATTTAACTACTTTTAGGTTACTTTTCGTCATTTTTAGCCTCTTTTTTTAATTTTTTTAACTCTCGAATCATAAAATAAATGTACACATTTTGTTCTCATTAGCAATATATTAATTTTTAGGGCTAAAAAAACAAATAATTACTTAAGTTTTAGGTACTGGCTGTTTAGAAGCCCAACTGCTTTTAGCAAATTGTATTGAGCCATAAGATAATTTCTCTCAGAATTTACTTGAGATAATTGTGCAGAAAGCAATAGTGAGTTTGACTGGATCACATCAAGTGTTGTTCTTGATCCTCTCTCATACTCTGCAGCAATTCCTTCATTTGCTATTTGGGCTGCTCTTACTTGTACTTTTACAGAATTTAAAAAACTTTTTGAAGACTCTAAACTTGACCATGCACTTGCAACATTTGTTTCATTAGTTCTAACTGCATGATCTAATAATAATCTTTTTCGAGTAGTTAAATTAGATTGTTTGTTAATTTTTGATTGTGTTTTTCCACCTGTAAAGAAAGGCCAACTCACAGTTGCTTTTAATATATCTTTTTCTCTTTGATCAATTGTAGAACTTAAATCATCTGAATAAGATCTCTCTAAAGATAATGAGGCAGATGGTTTTAAATCTGACTGTGAAATAGCTACATCTTTTTCAGATTGGTCTAAATCAAATTTTGCAATTTTAATGTCTGGATTATTTTGTTTTGATAAATTAATTGCATCACTTAAAGAATTTGGAATATTAACAATTGAGTTTGAATTTTTCTTTAATTGATTAGGATCAGCTATTTTTCCAATAATATTTTCATAAGTTAGCTTTGCAATTAACAAATCACTTTTTGCTTGAGTAAATTGTGCTTGAGCGCCTGCTAATGAAGACTCTGATTGTGCTAAATCAGTATTGGTAATTTGTCCACGATCTCTTCGGATTTTATCATTTTCAACTTGTCTTCTTAAGAGATTTAAATTCTTTCTATTTATATCTTGTTTTTCTCTAGCTAAGATTAGGTTTGTGTAAGCATCAATTGCACTGTGAAGAACATCTTGTTCTTTTTTAATCAATCTTGCTTTTGCTAAATCTAATGCAGTAATATTTTTTTCAAGAGTTAAATCTCTTCCATAATCTAAGAGTGTTTGTTCTAATTTAATAGATGTTGTAAATGGATCTGCATCATTGATTGTTGCATCTCCTCCACTTTGATTGGTCAATTTATTTGTATTCTCTAAACTTTTAGATCCACTTAAAGTAATTGTAGGTTTGTAATCAGCTTTTGAAATATTAATATCTTCTTCTGAAGCTTTTATGTTTTCTCTTTCAGCATTTAATTGAATATTGTTTTGATAAGTTTGATTTAA
>JAFJTK010000160.1 GCA_017880265.1 Candidatus Pelagibacter sp.
AATTGGTAAAAGAATTAATTGGCAAGTTATTCCAATTAAAAAATCTTTTGGATTTCTAATCACTCTCTTAAAATCTTTAACAGACAAACCGAGTCCTAAGCCAAGCATTATCAATGCTAAAGCTATTGGTGCAATTTTAGTTACTATTTCCATATTGTATTTGGTTATCTAATATTAACTATATTGATTACATTAAAAAATATCAAACTGAATTAAACCACTAATTGTATCGTACTTCATAACTTTTAAATAAATGGTGACAAATCAGACTGATTTATAATAACCTTCAAAAATTAATATAAACATTAGAGAGGAAATAATGAAAAATATAATGAAACTAGCTTCTATTGCTTTGGTTCTTTTATTTACATTGTTCGGGTTAACAAACAAAGCTTCAGCTGCGAAACTTACTTTATATTGCAGTGTTGAAATTGATGTTTGTGAAATGCTTGAACAAGCTTATGAAAAAGAAACAGGCACTAAAGTTGCAATGACAAGAGCAAGTAGTGGTGAAACTTTTGCAAAAATTAAAGCAGAGTCATCAAATCCAAAAGGAGATGTTTGGTTTGGTGGTACAGGTGATCCACACCTTACAGCTGCTCAAGAAAATTTGACTGCAGAATATAAATCAAAACATTTTAATGATTTATTACCAGCAGCTCAAAACCAAGCAGTAAATGCAAATTATAAATCTGTTGGTATTTATGTTGGTGCATTAGGTTTTGGATACAATAAAGAACTTTTAGCAAAAAAAGGTTTACCCGCTCCAAAATCTTGGATGGATTTAACTAAACCTATTTATAAAGGTGAAATCCAAATAGCTAATCCAAATTCATCTGGAACAGCTTACACAACATTAGCAACTATTATTCAGATTTTTGGTGAAGAAAAAGGTTGGGATTATATGAAAGCTCTTCATATGAATATCAATACTTACACTAAATCTGGTTCTGCTCCAATTAAAGCAACTGGTAGAGGTGAAAACTTAATTGGTATTTGTTTCCAGCATGATGGTGTGAAACAAACTAAAAAAGGTTTGCCTGTTGTAACTGTATCTCCTGAAGAAGGAACTGGTTATGAAGTTGGATCTATGAGTATTATTGCAGGTGCAAGAAATATGAAAGAAGCTAAAAAGTTTTATGACTGGGCTTTAAGTCCTGCCATACAAACTATGGTTTTCACTTCAGGAAAATCTTTGCAAGTGCCCTCTAATACTAAGGCAAAAGCTGATCCTGATGCTCCAGACTTATCAACTATAAACTTAATTGATTACAATTTTAAAGTTTATGGAGACAAGACTAAAAGAGCAGGTCTATTATCCAAATGGGATAATGACGTATCTGTAATTCCTAGATAATACTTAGGAATTAATGAGAGGACTCGTTATCTGTTGGATGCTCATAGGAGGATTGGGTTTCCTAATCTTTCCTTGGTATGTAACGGGTGACGGGTTTTTCTCGATTAACTGGATAAAAGAATATTCTTTAGAGGATTACGGTTCAGCACTTCCCCAAGTATTTATAAACAGCAAGTATTGGTTGCTACCTCTAGTGGTTCCCCTATTATTCCCCTTAACTACTCTTAAATTAAATCAAAACAATCCTCTTTATTCAAAGATTTTTTTATATTCAGGGTTATTTGGTTTTTTTTATTTTTTTTTACAAGGATTTTCGATTGGAATAAGAGGATGGAATTTTGAGATTTTTCAATCAATTTTTGGCGATGTAGAAAATCAATTTGGAGTTGGATCTGGTGCAGTTTTAACTTGTTGTACCTTCGTATTTTATATTACTCATGGCCTTTCGTCACGTGGATGGCTTAATGGTGATAATTTTATTGTTGGTAGTATTGGAAGTATCATTATTTTAGTATCAACCTTTGTTTTTTTTCCAATTTTTAGAATGTTTGCAGTTGCCTTTAAAGGAACTGAAGGT
>JAFJTK010000014.1 GCA_017880265.1 Candidatus Pelagibacter sp.
AGCAACTTTACCAAATACTTTATCTATTAATTCTCCATACCATTGAAAGTGCATTGGAGCATCGTTAGCAACCTCATTAATACAATCTGCAATTAATTTTCCAGAATCTACACATTCTAATACTGAGTTTTCAGTTCCATGTTTTCTTAATAACTCAGCAAATTTTAATAACACTTCTTTTCTATACTCAGGAGCACTTCTAGACCAAACACCACTATTAAAAGCTTTTCTGGAAGCCTTAACAGCAAGATCTACATCTTTGTGATTACATTTTGCAACTTCACATAATTTTTCACCTGTTGCAGGATTGATTGTTAAAAATTTTCCACCATCAACAGCATTCACATATTTACCATTGATAAAGGCTTTACCTTCAAATTTAAGTTTTTTTGCAATAGATTTATAATTGATTGCCATAATATATATTATACTAGGCTAATATCTTGATAGAAAATTAGCAAGTGCTAATTAGAATTAGAAGTTAAGGTTTTAATTTCTAATATATTCTCATTAGGATCTTTAATAAAAAAAGTTTCTTGCTCATATTTGGTACCCTTAAATCTCAAATAAGGCTCATCATAGTATTTTGCACCTTTTTCATTTAATCTTTTTTTTAAATTATCAAAATCTTCTCTTGATAAATGAACTCCAAAATGTGGTACTGAGACATTTCCCATATCAACGTCATGTCTTTCACTATCTAATTTATGTTCACTAGCATGTAATGTTAATTCATTTCCCCAAAAATCAACATCTGCCCACTCTTGTGCTGAATTATCTAATCTACAACCTAAAACTTCAGAATAAAACTTTTTAGCTTTTTCTAAGTCTCCGCAAGGGATTGCAAGGTGAAAACAGTTGGTATTCTTATACATTATAATCCTTTAATTATTATATATAACCACTATATAAATCTCAAAATTAATCAACCGGACAAATTATTAAATTTAAATGAATGATTTTTTACAATCAATAATTGACAGAGATCCAGCGGCAAAATCTAAGCTAAGTCTAATTTTGACTTATCCTGGTGTTAAAGCAATTTTTTTTCACAGAATAGCTAACTTTTTTTGTGTGGCAAAATTTGATCTTATTGCAAGAATCATTTCACAATTTTCAAGATTTCTAACCGGAATTGAAATTCATCCTAAAGCTAACATTGGAAAAAATCTATTCATTGATCATGGCATGGGAGTTGTGATCGGAGAAACAGCAGAGATTCGCGACAATGTTACGATTTATCATATGGTTACTCTTGGTGGAATTTCTCCAAGTATAAATTCAAACGACCAAAGAAATATTAAGAGACATCCAACTCTTATGGACAATGTCGTAGTTGGATCAGGTGCACAAATTTTAGGGCCTGTTATTATTGGTAAAAATGCAAAAATTGGATCTAATGCAGTTGTGACTAAAGATGTTCCTGATAATGCGGTTATGATCGGTATACCTGCGAGAAATGTTGGTACTGCGACGGAAGAATTTAAACCTTATGCAGTTACAGATGAAACTGAAGTTAAATAATTAATGAAAAATACTCAAGAAGATTTCATATCAGGTATAGGTAATACTCCCTTAATCAAACTTAAAGCTGCCTCTGAGTTAACGGGTTGTCATATTTATGGTAAAGCTGAGTTTTTAAATCCTGGAGGATCAGTTAAAGATAGAGCTGCACTTGCTTTACTAAAAGATGCTCAAGAAAAAAAATTAATTAGTAAAGGTGGAATAGTTGTTGAAGGAACTGCAGGTAACACAGGCATAGGTTTAGGTCTCTTAGGAAATTCTCTTGGATATAAAACCATCATAGTAATGAATGATAATCAAACTCAGGAAAAAAAAAATTTATTGAGAAATCTTGGTGCTGAATTAAGATTAGTTCCGCCTAAGCCATATAAGGATGATAATAATTTTGTTAAAG
>JAFJTK010000154.1 GCA_017880265.1 Candidatus Pelagibacter sp.
GAGATTTTTTCAACGAAATCAACGAAGTCAAAAGACAAAGTGAGGACAAAATAGATGTTCCTCTCAACGAAGTTCTCAACGAAGAAATTCCATTTAGTAAGTAAATATGCTAATTATCCTACTTGGGACGAGAAACAGAACGCCCCTTAATTAATGTTTATTTATTTATTTTTTTTTAATTCTGCTTGAGCTGCCGCTAATCTTGCAATTGGAACTCTGTAAGGTGAACAAGAAACATAATTCAAACCTGCTTTCGAACAGAACTCAATACTTTTGGGATCTCCACCATGTTCACCACAAATTCCAAGTTTCAATTTTTTATTTTGACTTTTTCCTTTCTCAACAGCAATTTCAACTAAGTCTGCAACTCCATCATCTATAGATATAAATGGATCAATTGAGAATATTTTATTATCCAAATAATCATTTAAGAATTTTCCACTATCATCTCTGCTAATTCCAAATGTTGTTTGAGTTAGATCATTAGTTCCAAAACTAAAAAACTCAGCGTGTTTAGCTATTTCTTTTGCTTTTATGGCGGCTCTTGGCAATTCAATCATTGTTCCAACCATAAATTCTATTTTAATTTTATTCTGTTTTTGAACTTCACCTGCAATATTTATTACTAAATCTTTCATGATTTTAATTTCTGCCTCTGTAGATACTAATGGAATCATAATCTCAGGAAATGCTGATTTAATTTTTTTCTTTTGTAGTTCAGCTAATGCTTCAAAAATAGCCCTACATTGCATTTCATAAATTTCTGGAAAAGATATACCAAGCCTACATCCTCTATGACCTAACATAGGGTTTTGTTCATGTAGTTCTTCAATCCTAGTCTCAACTTCTTTAACTGGTAGTCCTACTACATCAGCAACTTCACTTATTTCTTTACTTGTTCTTGGTAAAAATTCATGCAGAGGAGGGTCTAACAATCTGACTGTAACAGGCAAACCGCTCATAATTTTAAAAATTTCTTCAAAATCTTTTTTTTGATGAGGCAAAAGTTTATCAAGTGCTTTTGCTCTATCTTCTTTAGTTTTAGACAAAATCATTTCTCGAACAGATAAAATTCTTTCTTCATCAAAAAACATATGTTCAGTTCTACAAAGACCAATGCCCTCTGCTCCAAAATCTTTTGCAGTTTTAGTATCTTTTGGCGTTTCTGAATTAGTTCTGACATTTAATTTTCTAAAACTATCTGCCCATGACATTAATTTTGAAAAATCACCTGAAATTTCAGGTTTCACAGTTGCAACACTTCCTGATATAATTCTACCTGTTGATCCATCAATTGTTATAACTTCACCCTCTTTTATTTCTATAGATGCAGTTTTAAATGATTTGTTCTCGTAATTTATATCAATTTCACTAGAGCCAGACACACAGGGTCTTCCCATTCCTCTTGCAACAACAGCGGCATGACTTGTCATTCCTCCTCTTGCGGTTAAAATTCCTTTAGCTGCGTGCATTCCTTGAATATCCTCTGGTGACGTTTCCACTCTAACCAAAATTGTATCTTGCATCATTCCAGTCAATCTTTCAGCCTCTTCAGAGGTAAAAACAACTTTTCCACTAGCTGCACCTGGAGAAGCTGGCAAACCATTAGCTATAACATTAATTGAGCTTTTCTCATCTAAGGTTGGATGAAGTAATGTGTCTAAAGAATTAGGATCAATCCTTAAAACTGCTTCTTTTTTTGAAATTAATTTTTCTTTTACCATATCAACTGCAATCTTTACTGCTGATTTAGCTGTTCTTTTTCCTGATCTAGTTTGGAGCATCCATAATTTTTGATTTTCAACTGTGAACTCAACGTCTTGCATGTCTTTATAATGTTTTTCTAATTTTTTTAAAATTTTGTGAAGTTGCTTATAAACATTTGGCATAATCTCTTCCATTGAAGGAGCTTTTGCTTTCGCCTGTTGTCTTGCTTTTTTAGTTATGTATTGTGGCGTTCTAGTACCGGCAACAACATCTTCGCCTTGTGCATTAATCAAATATTCACCATAAATTTCGTTTAATCCATCTGAGGGGTTTCTCGTAAATACAACACCTGTTGCACAATCATCACCCATGTTACCAAAAACCATTGACTGAACATTTACTGCCGTTCCCCATTCAGCAGGGATTTGAT
This sequence comes from Candidatus Pelagibacter sp., assembly GCA_017880265.1. Next base: position 2,138 of record JAFJTK010000154.1, read on the forward strand.
TTAATTTTCTATATACTTTTGCTCTATTGCTTTCCCAAGACAAAAATACTGCACTAATTGCCCCCAATAATTGCTGATAAACATCTTGAGGGAAATCTTTTTTAGCTTTTTCTTTAACAGTTCTTTTAAAATCAACTATCAAACCATCCCAATCATCTTCATCAAGATCGGTATCTAAGAGAACCCCTTTTGTAAGCTTATAATTTTCAATTAATTCCTCAAAATGATAGCCTTCTACTCCCATTACTACATTGCCATACATTTGAATAAATCTTCTATAGCTATCTTTAGCAAATCTTCCATTTGAAGTTTTTAAGGCTAGAGCACTTACAGTTTTGTCGTTTAATCCTAAGTTTAAAATTGTGTCCATCATTCCTGGCATAGATACTCTTGCTCCAGATCTTACCGAAAGTAGTAAAGGATTTTTTAAATCACCAAATTTTTTACCTACATCTTTTTCAATAATTTTTAATTCTTTTTTTATTTGGGCTACTAAATTTTTATTCAATTTTTTTTTATCTTTATAAAAAAGCTCACATACCTTTGTTGAGATTGTAAATCCTGGTGGAACTGGAAGACCCATTCTCCCCATTTCAGATAAATTGGCACCTTTTCCTCCAAGAAAATTTTTAGGATTTTTTATTTTTTTACTATCTTTAGATTTGAAATTTAAAATTAGCTTTTTCATTGGTGGGAATCGATTAAAGAAAAATTAACATAATAATCGAATGTTTTACATAACATTTGTATTAGTTCTAGTCTGTTTTTTTTTATTGTGATATCGTCTTCATTTACAATCACGTTATCAAAAAAATCAAAAATTACTTTTTTGGACTCAGCCAAATTGTTGATCGACTTCTCGAAATCTTCATCTTTATTAATATTTTGAAAGTATTTTCTTAATTCATTTATTTTTTTATATAAATTTTTTTCAAATTCAGTTTTGAATATACCAGGGTCAGTTGTATTTGATAATTCTATGGTTTTATCCTTTAACTCGCTTTCTAATATGCTTGAAGCTCTTTTAAAGCTTGAAACTACATCTTTACCATTGGGTTTGTTAATAAACTTGTTTAAACTTTTAGCCTTACCAAAAACAATCACTGATTGATCTAGATTTAGAAAGCTAGTAGAGGCTTGAATAATGTCGGTACGAATTTTTTCCTCTTTCATATAAAATTTTAATCTATCTGTTAAAAAACTTATTAATTCAGTCTGAAGAGATTTGTTTTCAAATTCAAAACCTTGGTCTAAATATAAGCCAGCTGAATAACTGATCAAATCTCTTATTTTAAAATCTTTTTTATTTTCAATTATCGTTTTAATTATTCCTAAAGCCAATCTTCTTAGGGCAAATGGGTCTTTTGAGCTTGTTGGCTTTTGATTTATTCCAAAAAAACCAACTAAAGTATCTATTTTATCTGCCAAAGATAATGCAACACTGTAGGGTTTTTTGGGTACTTTTGAGTTTAGTCCAGCTGGTAAATATTGTTCACTTATAGCTTTACAAACATCTTTCTCAAAACCCTGGGCTTCTGCAAAATAGCCCCCCATAACACCTTGTAGTTCTGGAAACTCTCCAACAAGTTCTGAAACTAGATCAACCTTACAAATCGATGCGGATAATTCAACTTTATCTTTGCTAATTAATAATTCATCAGAAAGCATTCCACCTAGTTTTCTCATTCTTTGAACTTTATCAAAATATGTTCCAAGTCCTTTGAAATAATTCATAGATTTCAACATAGAAACTCTTTTGACTAGATTTTGTGATTTATCTTTTTTCCAAAAAAACTCAGCATCATTCAATCTAGCTTCAACGACTCTTTCATTTCCAAGTTTTATTAATCCATTTATATCTTTCTTGTTAGTTACAACTAAAAATTCATTTGTAATATTTCCTTTTTTATCAAAAGTTGGAAAATATTTTTGATGATATTGCATAGTAATTATTAAAATTTCTTTAGGAATATTTAGAAATTTTCTATCAAATTCACACAATATAACATTTGGTTGGTCTGTTAGATCAACAACTTCATCAAGTAACTTAGGATTATTTTCAATTATTATATTTTTCTTACTTGAAATATCATTTAATTTTTTTTCTATTAAGTTTTTTCTTAAATTGTGATCTATAGTTATATTTAGTTTTTTGAAAAAATTATTATAATCTTTAAAATCAACAAATATCTTTTTTTTCTCCTCAAACTCTTTATCTATAAATGTTGAATTTGAAGAGGTTAAATGATGAAAATTAAAAGTTAATTTTTTTTTATCAAATATTGCTAAAATTGATTTTAATGGCCTTCCCCAGTTTAAGTTAAAATCACTCCATCTCATAGATTTTTTCCACTGAATTTTATGCAATATTGATGGAACTAACTCTTCTAATAAATTTTGAGTATTAAGTTTTTTCGATTTTGTTTTAAAAAAATAAAATTCACCTTTATCTATTGTTTGTTTAAAAAGGTCTTTTTTATTAATATTATTTGATCTGATAAAGCCTTCTAATGCTACTTCTGGAGCTTTTACATTTGGACCTTTTATTTCCTCTGATTTTAAAGTTATCTGTTTTTGTAAACCTTCAAATAGAATAACCAATCTATTAGGTGTTGAAAATGATGAGCTTTTTTTAAATGAAATAGATTTTTCATTAAATTCTTTAATAAAACTGTTTAACAACTCCTCTCTTAAACTTTTTTGAAGAGATGAAGGTATTTCTTCACTAAATAATTCTAAAAAAAATTCTGACATTTAGCTTTGACTATCTAACCAAATACCTGCAGCTGCTTTAGTTATATCTCTTATTCTTCCTATATATCCAGCCCTTTGAGCAACACTTATTGCTCCTCTAGCATCAAGAATATTAAATATATGACTTGCTTTTAAACATTGATCATACGCTGGTAATGATATTTTTTTTTCTACAAGTGATTTAGCTTCCTGTTCAATCATATCAAACATTTTTAATAAACTTTCAACATTTGCGTACTCAAAATTGTATGCTGAAAATTCTTTTTCAGCTTGATGAAAAACGTCATGATATTTTACCCCCTCATCATTCCATAATAAGTCATAAACATTCTTTTGTTGTTGAGTGAACATGCATATTCTTTCTAATCCATATGTAATTTCAACTGAAACAGGTTTACATTCATATCCTGCCATTTGCTGAAAATACGTAAATTGTGTAATCTCCATACCATCACACCAAACTTCCCAACCTAATCCTGCCGCACCAAGAGTTGGGCTTTCCCAATCATCTTCAACAAACCTGATATCATGTTCATTATGATCAATACCAATTGCAGACAAACTATTAAGATATAATTTCTTTATATTTTCTGGTGATGGTTTTATTAAAACTTGAAATTGATAATAATGTTGTAATCTATTTGGGTTGTCACCATATCTTCCATCTGTTGGTCTCCTTGATGGCTGCACATAAGCAGCTTTCCAATGTTTTGGGCCTAGCGATCTAAGTGTTGTTGCTGGATGAAATGTACCAGCACCCACTTCCATATCATATGGCTGAAGAACAATACATCCTTGTTTACTCCAAAATTTTTGAAGATTAAGAATTGTATCTTGAAATGATTGAAATTTTTGGTTTGGTTTTTTTGTTTTAGAAACCATATCTTTGCCAGATTGACCTTTCATCTAAAATAGTGGCTAATTGATCTAATTGATTATTAGAAGAAGAAAGTTTTTGACTTAACCAACCTTTAGATTTTTCAAATTTTTTAATGACAACATCGTTTCCAAATTTTTCTTTAAGAACTTGATGGGCATCTCCTATTCCATCTATTAGACCTAAATCTTTAGCTTTACTTCCAGACCAAAATTCTCCAGAAAACAGTTCTACTTCGGATTTATTTAACTTAGATCCTCTGCTTCTCTCTACTACATCGATAAAATCTTTATGTAAATCTAGCTGAATATTTTTTAATCTTTCTATATCCTCATTTTTTTCTTCTAAAAAAGGATCTAAAGTACTTTTGTTTTTTCCAGCTGTATGAACTCTTCTTTCAACACCAATTTTTTTTATTAACTCAGTAAACCCAAATGAAGAATAGATAACCCCTATAGATCCAATTATTGAACTTGAGTTTGCATAAATTTCATCCCCAGCACATGAAATTAAATATCCACCAGATGCAGCAACATCCTCAGCAAATACAATTACTTTTTTCTTTGTATTATTGGCTTGTTGTCTAATAAAATTATAAATCATATGAGATTGAACTGGTGATCCACCAGGTGAGTTGATAGTTATGGCAACACATGAGGCTTTTTTTAATGAAAAAGCCTTTTTAATAAGCTCTTCTTGACCTGCAAAATCAATACCTTGTTTGAATTTTCCAGCATTTCCAATAACTCCATTTAATTTAATATGAGCTACGGTCTTTTTCTTTTTAAAAAAAGAGAACATTATTATTCCTTATAGAATTAATTATTGAATATATTAATTACTTATAAATGAAGAATTAGGTGCGTCAATTGATAAGTAATATATAAAACTCAAATATATTAATTTAAAATCATTATGGGAACCGTAGTTCAGCTTAAAAATCAAATAAACAACTCATACTTTCAACTTAAGGATTCTGTTGAAGATAAGCTTATTCTTACTGAAGAAAAAATAAAATCAAAATTAGCAAGTGATGTCGGGTTGGTTCAAAAAATGACTGAATACCATATTCAAACTGGAGGTAAAAGATTAAGAGCTCTATTAACTCTGGGATCAGCAAAACTATGTGGATACTCTAAAGGTTCAAGAGATATAAATTTAGCAGCTTGTGTTGAATTAATTCATAGTGCAACTCTAATGCACGATGATGTAATTGATGAGGGAACCATAAGAAGAGGTAAAGATACATTAAATAAAGTTTGGGATAATCATTCTTCAGTTTTAATTGGAGATTATTTGTTAAGTAGATGTTTTGAAATGATGGTAGAGGATGGTAATTTGGAAGTTTTAAAATTGTTATCATCAACTTCCTCAAA
>JAFJTK010000122.1 GCA_017880265.1 Candidatus Pelagibacter sp.
TACAATTGATATTAAATTTAACGCTTTGTAATACAACTAAAAGGTTAGTTGTTGTAATAAAACTTTAACCTTCCTTTAATAAAATATTTAAGAATCAGATTTAATTAGTTGCGTATGTTAAATCTAAAAAAAAGGAAAATTATGAATAGATTAATTAATACATTATTAGGATTTCTTTTAGTTCTAAGCTTTACAACAACAAGTTACTCAAGAGATCAAATTAAGATAGTAGGATCTTCTACCGTTTATCCATATGCAACTGTTGTTGCTGAAAAATTTGGTAAAAGTGGAAAATTTAAAACACCTGTAATTGAAAGTACTGGAACTGGGGGCGGAATGAAACTATTTTGCGCTGGTGTTGGTGCAAATCATCCAGATGTTACTAATGCTTCAAGAGCAATTAAACCAAAAGAAAAAGCATTATGTGAAAAAAATGGTGTGGCTGAAATAATTGAAATAGTAGTTGGCAATGATGGTATTTCTTTTGCTCATGCCGTTAGCGCTCCAGACGCTAATTTTACAAAAGAACAACTTTGGAGAGCGTTAGCAGCTAAAGTAGATGTTGACGGTAAGCTTGTTGAAAATCCATACAAAAAATGGAGCGATATAGAATCAAGTCTTCCAAATAAAAAAATCGAAATTTTGATTGCTCCTCCAACATCTGGTACTAGAGATGCTTGGAATTCTTTAGTAATGGGTAAAGGTTGCACAAAAACAGCAAAATCACTTTATGATGCAGCTGGAAAAAATGCTAGTAAAGAATGTGCTAAAATGCGAGAAGATGGTTATGCAGTTGAAGCTGGTGAAAATGATACATTAATTGTACAAAAACTAACTTCTAATCCTGATGCATATGGATTTTTTGGTTATAGCTATCTAGTTGCTAACAAGGATAAAGTTAAGGCAGCAGCTATTAATGGTGTTCAGCCATCTCTAGAGGGCATCCAAGATTATTCATATCCAATAGCAAGACCCCTTTTCTTTTATGTGAAGAAAGCCCACATTGGTGTGATTCCAGGAATGCAAGAGTATTTGAAAGAATTTACATCTAAAAAAGCTATGGGTAATAGAGGTTATTTGGCTAAAATTGGATTAGTCCCATTAGCTTCAGATAAATACAAAGTAACACGAACAGCTGCTTTGGATTTAAACACAATTAGTATTAAGTAAATTTAGACTTATCCACAAAAAAAGGCCAGTTTTTACTGGCCTTTTTTTTAAATGCAATCTTGAAGTTAGTTTGTAACAATTCTGTAACAATTAAAAGATAACAGTTTGATCGAATGAATTTCGTATTAATTTTTTTAATAACAATATTTTCTTTATCCTTATTCTTTTATGGTAGATCAAAAACTAAAAGTATTTCTATTCAAAAAAATATTAAACTAAATGCTCTTCCAAAATTTTATGGATACTATTTAGTATTATGGTGTTCAATACCTGCTTTAGTTTTTTTAACTGTTTGGTCTCTTTTTGAACCTGTAATTATAAAATCTATTATAATTGAAACTGCCGCAAATCAGGGAGCTGTGTTTAATGATAAAAATGAAGCCAATTTAATTTACGAAAAAATTAAAGCTATTCACTTAGGTACTTATTTTGGAGATATAGATAGTATCTTAAAAGAGAGCGCTATCTCATATGCTAAATTTTTAAATCTCTTTACAAATTCTAAAATAGTTTTAATTTTTGCAATAATTATTGCATCAGTAATTTATTCGTTAAAAAAAATTAAAAATAACAATAAAGCTAGAGATGATGTTGAGGTAATTTTAAAAGGATTACTTTTTGCATCTTCACTAATAGCGATACTTACTACTTTAGGAATAATATTTTCACTATTATTTGAAAGTATCAAATTTTTTTCAGTTATTAATATTTTTGATTATTTATTTGGAACCAATTGGAGCCCTCAAAGAGCATTTGTAAGTGATGCTTCAGCAATTACAGCAGAAGAATATGCTGAACTTAAAGATGCGTTTGGTTTTATTCCCTTAATCGCAGGGACTTCATTTATAGCATTCATTGCAATGTTGGTAGCTGTTCCTATTGGTTTATTTTCAGGTATTTACATGGCTGAATATGCTTCAATTAAAGTCAGAAGAGTTTCAAAACCAATTATTGAAATTTTAGCTGGAATACCAACTGTAGTTTATGGTTTTTTTGCAGCTCTAACGGTAGGTCCATTTTTTAGACAAGTTGGTGAAAGTTTAGGATTAACAGTTTCATCTGAAAGCGCACTTGCAGCAGGATTAATAATGGGGATAATGATTATTCCTTACATCTCATCCTTATCTGACGATGTTATAAATTCAGTACCACAATCATTAAGAGACGGCTCTTATGCTATAGGAGCAACAAAATCAGAGACGATTAAACAAGTAGTAATTCCAGCAGCATTGCCCGGTATAATTGGCTCAGTGTTACTAGCAGTCTCGAGAGCTATCGGAGAAACAATGATTGTTGTAATGGCCGCAGGTTTAGCTGCAAATCTTACTATTAATCCTTTAGAGTCAACTACTACGATCACAACTCAAATTGTGATGATACTTGTAGGAGATCAAGAATTTGATAGTCCAAAAACACAATCGGCATTTGCGTTAGGATTAACTTTGTTTATTGCTACCCTGGTTTTAAATTATATAGCTCAAAGAGCTGTTAAAAAATATAGAGAAAAGTATGACTAAAGAACAGAGATTAAAAAAACGACACAGTTCAGAAAAAAGATTTAGATTTTATGGTTTAGCGTCTATTTTTGTTGCTTTGTTGTTTGTACTTATATTGGTTAATAATATTTTTTCAAAAGGCAGTTCTGCATTTATGAAAACAGCCATAGATGTAGAGGTTTTCTTTGATCCTGAACTTCTTGAGCTAAAAAATGGAGCTAATGAAGAGGAAATATTAGAAGCTGATTTTTATGACGTTACTATTGAGTCTCTTTTAAAAGTTTATCCAGCAAACACCTTAGAAGAAGAAAATGCTTTAATTGATTTATTTACGACAGATGCTGAAATTGAGATCAAAAAAGCATTCTTAGAAGATAATACTTTAATTGGTAAAAAAATAAATTTAGAAATTTCAGCTTCTGATGATATTGACCAACTTCATAAAGGAAATTACCCAAGGGATTTACCAGAAGATAGAAGAAGAATTTCAAATATTCAGTTAAAAATTTATGATAATTTAATTGAAAATAAAAAGATTATAAAAAACTTTAATAATTATTTTTTTACCAATGGTGACTCTAGAGATCCTGAGTTAGCTGGCATTGGTGGTGCTTTAGTTGGTTCATTTTATAGTATTATAATTTGTTTGTTATTAGCATTTCCTGTTGCAGTTCTAGCCTCAATTTATCTAGAAGAATTTGCTCCAAAAAATAAAATTACTGATTTTATTGAAATAAATATCAATAACCTAGCCGCAGTTCCTTCAATTGTTTATGGTTTGTTAGCACTTCAAATATTGTTAGCAACGATTCAGCTACCTAGATCTACCCCCTTAGTTGCAGGTATAACGCTAGCTTTAATGACTTTACCAAGGATTATCATTCCCTGTAGAGCTTCATTAAAAGCAGTTCCACCATCGATTAGAGAAGGTGCATTAGCTGTAGGCGCCTCTAAATTTCAATCAGTTTTTCATCATGTTGTTCCATTAGCTTTACCAGGAACTTTGTCTGGAACAATTATTGGATTAGCTCAAGCTCTAGGAGAAACAGCTCCTTTAATTTTAATTGGTATGGTTGCTTTCGTTGTTGACATACCGTCAACTCCTATTGATCCTTCATCTTCATTACCAGTGCAAGTTTATTTATGGTCAGAGTCTGCTGAGAGAGGATTTGTTGAAAAAACATCAGCTACTATTATGATGTTATTAAGTTTTTTAATTGTAATGAATTTTGTTGCAGTATACTTAAGACAAAAATTTGAAAAAAGATGGAATTAAATGAGTGATATAAAGATTAAATCAAAAAATTTAAATGTTTATTATGGTGATAAACAAGCTTTGTTTGATGTAAACCTTGATTTAAATGAAAAAGAGGTGACAGCTTTAATTGGTCCATCTGGATGTGGTAAGTCTACTTTTATAAGATGTATTAATCGAATGAACGACGTGATTGATATTTGTAAAGTAGAGGGAAATATTGAAATTGATGGTATAGAAATAAATGATAAAGAGCTTGATGTTGTTTCTTTGAGGGAAAGAGTTGGGATGGTATTTCAAAAACCAAACCCATTTCCAAAAAGTATATATGACAATATTTCTTACGGTCCTAAAATTCATGGAAAAGGTGAAACTAAAAGTGAGTTAGATGAAATTGTGGAAAACAGTCTAAAAAAAGCAGCCCTATGGGAAGAAGTTAAAGATAGATTGAATGAACCTGGCACTGGTTTGTCTGGCGGTCAACAACAAAGACTTTGTATTGCAAGAGCTATCTCAGTAAACCCAGAGGTAATTCTCATGGATGAACCTTGCTCAGCATTGGATCCAATTGCTACAGCAAAAATCGAAGAATTAATTGATGAACTAAAAAAAACTTATACAATTGTAATAGTTACTCATTCAATGGCACAAGCTGTTAGAGTTTCACAAAAAACAGGTTTTTTTCATCTAGGTAAGCTAATTGAAGTAGGAAAAACTGAAAAAATTTTTAAAAATCCTGACAATAAAATGACACAAGACTATATTACAGGTAGATTTGGATAAAATATGAGCAACGAACATACAGTAAAGTCATACGAAGAAGAGCTACAGCATTTAATAGACTCTGTAATTAAAATGGGAAGTTTAACCGAGTCTCAAATGGTAGACTCCATGGATGCAGTTATTAAGGTTGATAAAGACTCTATTGATAAAATTATCAAAAGTGATGATGAAATTAATAAGTTTAGATCAAAAATTGATACACAAATAATGACATTGTTAGTCAAAAGAGCTCCGATGGCTATCGATTTAAGGGAAACAATTAGTTCATTAAAAATCTCTCAAGATTTAGAAAGAATTGGGGATCTATCAAAAAGTAATGCAAAAAAAGTTAAACCTTTGCCTCTAGATTTACCTGAAGAATTACTAGGAAATTTAAAGAGGTTAGGTGATCTTGTTATCAAGCAACTTAATGATGTTTTGGATAGCTATGTAAATAAAAATTATGATAAAGCAAAAGAAGTATGGGAAAAAGATGAACAAGTTGATGATTTAACATACATTGCAATGGAAAGTGTAATTGACTTTCTTTCAAAAGATAAAAAGAATTTAGATTTTTCTACACATTTAATTTTTGCTACTAAAAATTTAGAAAGAGCAGGAGATCATATAACTAATATTGCAGAGACTATTTGTTATTTGATAAAAGGTGAATACCTTAAGGGCAGTAGACCTAAAGGAAAAGTTATTCAACAATAACAATGAATGGTAAAATATTTATTATAGAAGATGAGTCTTCTATAATTCAATTGGTTCAACACAATTTAGAAAAAGAAGGCTTTATTGTTTCTTCATCAACAAACGGCAATGATGGTTTGAAAGAACTGAAAAAATTTGAACCAAGCTTATTACTTTTAGATTGGATGTTACCTGATTTATCTGGGATTGATATTTGTAAAAATATTAGAAAAGATAGTAGTTTTAAAGGCTTACCAATAATAATGTTGACTGCGAAAGGAGAAGAGGAAGACAAAATAAAAGGTTTAGATAGCGGTGTAGATGATTATTTGACAAAACCATTTAGTTTTAATGAGTTAATAGCAAGAATAAAAGCTGTTCTAAGAAGAACTAATCCAACAAGTGTTTCAGATAATCTTGAATTTGATGATCTTAACTTAGATAGAATTGAAAAAAGAGTTTTTAGAGATAATAAAGAAATTAAACTTGGTCCAACTGAATTCAGATTATTAGAATTTTTTTTATCAAACCCAAAAAGAGTTTATTCTCGAGATCAAATTTTAGAAAATGTATGGCCTAATAATGTAAATGTTGAAAGCAGAACTATTGATGTTCACATAAGAAGATTAAGACAATCAATTAATATAAAAAATAAAAAAGAATTAATAAGAACCGTTAGATCTTCTGGTTATTCACTTATTTAAAAATAATTTTTTTACAACCAATATTGCAATAATCATACCTATCAATTCAGCTATTATATAAAATGGAGTGTTTAGATAATTTATACCTGTAAATGACTCTGTGAAGGTTCTTGCTAATGCAACAGCTGGATTTGCAAAAGATGTTGAAGAAGTAAACCAATATCCAGCAGTGATATATAAACCAACTGATGCAGCAACTGTCAATTTACCTGATTTCATTGATCCAAATATAATAAGTATCAAACCAAAAGTAGCTACTATTTCAGAGGTAAAGATATAAATTCCATCCCTAGATTTTGTAGATAATTCAAAAATTTGATGTTCAAAAAAGAAATTAGCTAAGGCTACACCTAGCAAACATCCTAAAATTTGAGCAGAAATATAAAAGGGTAGAAGACGTTTTTTTAACTTTCCTGTAATTGTCATAGCAATACTTACAAATGGATTGAAATGAGCCCCAGATACATCAGCAAATACCGCTATTAACACAAACAATCCAGCGCCTGTAGCTAATGTGTTTGCTATTAACATTACTGCTGTATCATTTGTCAGATTTTCTGCCATTAAACCTGATCCAACTATGATCATTACTAAAAAGCAACTACCAATAAATTCTGAAAGAAAATATTTATTTTTATTTTTCATTTAGCCAATCTTTAATTTTATTACTTATAACATTGAAAGTGTTTCTAATGATTATTTGCTTTTCTTCGACATTTGCATTTTGAAGTTTAGTTACTGGATCGTCTATATCCCAGTGTATAATTTGGTTTTTATCAGGCCAAATAGGACACACTTCATTATTTGCGTTATTACATACTGTTATTACATGATCCATTTTTATTTCATTATTGATAAACTCTTCAAAGTTTTTAGAACTATAATTAGTTAGATCATAATTTTTGTTCTTCTCTAAAAAACTTTTAACATCTTGATTGATCTTTCCTGAAGGTTTGCTACCAGCGCTAAAAGCTTTGAATGTATTTGAATATTCATTATTGATAATGCTCTCAGCTATAATGCTTCTTGCAGAAT
>JAFJTK010000017.1 GCA_017880265.1 Candidatus Pelagibacter sp.
AAGTAAATCCAATTCCAGCTGCAGCCCAACCAGAGTAAGAGTTAAGCATAGAGATAACTACCGGCATATCTGCACCACCAATTGGAATGATTAATAAAAAACCGATTAAAAAAGAAACTGCCAATAATATCCAAAATAAATTAGAAGATTGTGTAGAGCAAAGTAGATAAGTTAATACAATTATTGAGATTAAAATTAAGGCATTTAGCGGATGTTGTCCTTTAAAAGTTATAGGTGAACCTGACATTATTCCTTGAAGTTTTAAAAAAGCAATAATTGAACCTGAAAAAGTGATTGCACCCACTGCTGCACCAATTGACATTTCAATTAAGCTTCCAAGTTTAATGTTGCCTGGAGATCCTAAATTAAAAGCTTCTGGATTTAAAAAAGCAGCAATTGCTACAAATACAGCTGCAAGCCCAACCAAACTATGAAAGCCAGCAACTAACTCTGGCATTGCAGTCATTGGAATTTTATATGCAATAAAAGCACCTATTAATCCTCCTATTAAAAGAAAGATTAAAACAACTACAAATCCAGTTGAAAAATTACCAATAGATAAAAAAGTAACTGTGATTGCAATAATCATTCCTAAAATACCAAAGAAATTTCCTTGTCTGGATGTTTCAGGTGAAGAAAGTCCTCTTAAAGCTAAAATGAATAATACTCCTGAAATTAAATAAAATATGGCTGATAAATTTGCTGATAACATTATTTATCCTTTTTCTTTTTTTTATACATTGCAAGCATTCTTTGTGTGACTAAGAAACCACCAAATATATTAATAGCTGCTAGTGATATTGCTAAAAACCCAAAGATACTTGAAGTATTAAATATAGTATCAGAGTTCCCTGCTAAACCTGCAATAATTGCACCTACAATAATCACTGATGAAATCGCATTGGTGACAGACATTAAAGGGGTGTGAAGTGATGGGGTAACACTCCAAACCACATAATATCCTATAAAAATTGAAAGGATAAAAATACTTAATCTGAATATAAAAGGATCTATTTCCATAATTTTATTTTATTAACGTTTTTTCAATTATCTCGTCTTCTAAATTTATATTAATTTTATTATTTTCTTTATCATATAAATTTGACACAAAATTAAATACATTTTTAGCATATAAATTAGATGCTGAAGTTGGAAGTTTATTTAAAATATTACTTTCCCCCATTATTTTAACACCATTACTATCTACAATTTCATCAACTTTAGTGTGTGCTGTGTTTCCACCTTGAATGGCAGCTAGATCATAAATGATTGAACCTGAGCTCATATTATTAATCATATCTTCTTTAATAATTACTGGTGCTTTTTTTCCAGGAATTAAAGCTGTGCAAATTACAATATCAATTTTCTTTAATGTTTCTGACAATAATTCTTCTTGCTTCTTTTTAAAATCATCTGATGCTTCTTTAGCATAACCTCCCTCGGTCTCAAGATTTTCAGCACCTTCAACTGTTAAAAATTTTCCCCCTAAACTTTCAACCTGTTCTTTAGAAGCCATTCTAACATCTGTTGCAAATACAATTGCACCCATTCGTTTTGCAGTTGCAATTGCTTGTAATCCTGCAACCCCCGCACCAACCACTAATACTTTTGCAGCGGGTATTGTTCCTGCTGCAGTCATCATCATTGGAATTGCTTTTTCAAAATGAGCAAACGACTCCACTACCGCTTTATAACCCGCAAGGTTTGCTTGTGAGGATAGTATATCCATAGATTGAGCTCTTGTTATTCTTGGAAGTAATTCAAGTGAAAAGGTATTGATATTTTTTTTAACTAAATCATTTATCTTCTCTTTATTTTCATAGAGGTTTAACACCCCAATAAATGTTTGATTTTCTTTTAATAAAGAACTTTTATCATCATCTAATAA
>JAFJTK010000036.1 GCA_017880265.1 Candidatus Pelagibacter sp.
ACTCTATCATTTCTCACTAATCGATCACAATCTCTTTCAAGTAAACCTTCTTCTCTTTGTAATTTTTGAAATAAGTATTCGACATATTTTTTTCTCTTCTCAGTATCTTTTGAATTTGTAATCTCAATGTTCAAATTTTCGCCATAACCAATTTTTTTAAGTTGTTCTTTTATTTTTGACTCTTTGCCAACCAATATGGGTATTCCTAATCTTGAATTTTTGAATGCAATTGCAGCTTTAAGAGTATTTTCATCTTCTCCATCAGCAAAAACAATCCGTTTTTGATTTTTTTTAATATAGGAATTAATTCCTTGCATAATCGTAACAGTTGGATCCAATCTTTGCTTAAGTTGTTCTTTATAAAGTTCAAAATCTTTTATTGGTTTTCTAGCTACTCCTGAGTCCATAGCTGCCTTTGCAACTGCTGCTGGGATAACACTAATTAGTCTTGGATCAAATGTAGAAGGAATTATATATTCTTTTCCATATTTTGGTCTTTCCCCACCCATTGCAGCAACAACTTCATCTGGCACATCTTCTCTTGCAAGCTCTGCAATAGCTTTTGCAGCTGCAACCTTCATTTCTTCATTTATCGTTTTTGATCTAACATCTAAAGCACCTCTAAAAATATAGGGAAAACCTATTAAATTGTTTACTTGGTTTGGATAATCTGATCTTCCAGTTGCAATAATTGCATCGTCTCTTACTTCCATAATTTCTTCTGGAGTAATTTCTGGATCAGGGTTTGCACATGCAAATATAATTGGATTTTTTGCCATGGTTTTTACTAATTCTTTTTTAAGTGCTCCTTTAGCAGAGAGACCTAAAAAAACATCTGCACCTTTTATAGCCTCTGCCAAAGTTCTTTTTTTAGTCTCAATAGCATGTCTTGATTTCCATTGATCCATCCCCTCAGTTCTTCCCTTATAAATAATTCCGTTTCTATCAAGCATTGTTACATTTTCATGAAGTACTCCTGAATTCTTAAATAATTCTGTACAAGCTATTGCTGATGCTCCCGCACCATTTACAACAACTTTGATATCTTTGATTGATTTACCACTGATATCTAATGCGTTAATTAGAGCAGCAGTTGTAATAATTGCAGTACCATGTTGGTCATCATGAAATACTGGGATATCTAATATTTCTTTTAATTTTTGTTCAATAATAAAACAATCAGGTGCTGCTATATCTTCTAAATTTATACCCCCAAAACTTGGAGCAAAATTTTTAATAGAATTGATTATTTCATTTGCGTCTGAACAATCAATTTCTAGATCTATAGAGTCTATGTCTGCAAATCTTTTAAATAAAACTGCTTTACCCTCCATTACTGGTTTTGAAGCTAGGGCACCTAAATTTCCCATACCTAAAATAGCCGAACCATTACTTATAACTGCTACTAAATTTCCTTTACTAGTATAGTCATAAGCTGCTTCAGGATTTTCATAAATTTTTCTTACAGGCGCCGCTACACCTGGAGAGTATGCTAAAGCAAGATCTCTCTTAGTAGTCATATTTTTTGAAGATATAATTTCTATTTTTCCAGGTCTTATATCTTTATGGAAATCTAAAGCTTCTTTATCAGTATAATGGTCTATCTTAGTTTTTTTCATTTAAGCTAATTAGGTGTACAATAGGGTAAAATTAAGACTAATATGATTTATGAACCTAATTAAGTCAACAGGGACTTTTGGATTTTTTACGATAATTAGCCGATTACTTGGCTATTTAAGAGATATATTGATAGCAATCTTTCTTGGAGCAGGTTTTTTAGCGGATGCTTTTTTTGTAGCATTTAGAATTCCTAATACTTTTAGAAGATTATTTGCCGAAGGTACCTTTAATGCTGCGTTTGTTCCAAGTTACGCTTCTGAAATGGTTA
>JAFJTK010000118.1 GCA_017880265.1 Candidatus Pelagibacter sp.
GTAATTTCAATTACAGATGGTCAAATTTTCTTAGAAACTGAACTTTTTAACCAAGGGATTAGACCTGCTATTAACGTAGGTTTATCTGTTTCTAGGGTTGGTTCTTCAGCACAAACAAAAGCGATGAAAAAAGTTTCTGGATCAATGAAACTAGAATTAGCACAGTACAGAGAGATGGCTGCTTTTGCTCAGTTTGGTTCTGATTTAGATGCATCAACACAACAACTTTTAAATAGAGGATCAAAATTAACTGAACTTCTTAAACAAAAACAATATTCGCCAATGACAGTAGCTGAACAAGTTATTTCGGTCTTCTGTGGAGTAAAGGGGTATTTGGATGATATTGAATTAAAAGATATTGCTGAGTTTGAAAACAAAATCATTGAAAAATGTAAGTCTGACAAACCTGAAATAATCGAATCAATTCAAAGTTCAGGTAAACTTGAAGACGATAAAGAAAAATTATTAATTGAAGTAATTACTCAGTTAAAGGAAAACTTTAAATCTTAATTTATTATGGCAAGTTTAGACGACCTTAAAAAAAGAATAGCTAGTGTAAAATCTACACAGAAAATTACAAAAGCTATGAAGATGGTAGCAGCGGCAAAACTTAGAAGAGCCCAGGAAAGTGCTGAGAAGGGAAGACCTTATTCTGAAAAAATGAATAATATAATTCTTAATCTTTCTAGTGGGATTTCAGATAAAGAAAATGCTCCAAAATTATTATCTGGATCAGGTAATGATAAAGTGCATCTTTGTGTTGTGATGACTTCAGACAGAGGTCTATGTGGTGGATTTAATTCAAACATAATTAAAAAAGCTAAAAGCTATTTTGCAAAACTTGTAGATGAAGGAAAAGATTTAAAGATTATTACTGTAGGTTCTAAAGGTAATGACCAACTTAAAAGAGCATATGGTGACAAAATAATCGCAAATATTTCATTCAAAGAATCTAAACATGCTAATTATTTTGATGCAGAAAAAGTTGGTAAAATGGTTATAGAAAAATTTGAAGCTGAAGAGTTTGATGTTTGTACTATTTTTTATAATCAATTCAAAAATGTAATCACGCAAATTCCTCAAGCACAACAAATAATCCCTTTGAATGTTGAAAATTCAGAAGAAGAGAAATCTGAGGATAGTTATGAGTTTGAACCAGATGAAGATGAAATTTTAAGCAATTTATTACCAAAAAATATTTCAACACAAATATTTAAGGCAATGTTAGAGAATTCAGCTAGTGAACAGGGCTCAAGAATGAGTGCAATGGATAACGCAACCCGGAACGCAGGTGAAATGGTTGACAAGCTTACTATTGAGTATAATAGAAGTCGTCAAGCAGCAATTACTAAAGAACTAATAGAAATCATATCAGGAGCAGAGAGTTTATAATTATGAGCAAAGGAATAATTACACAAGTTATTGGAGCAGTAGTAGACGTAAAATTTGATGGAGATCTTCCAAATATTTTAACAGCCTTAGAATGTAAAAATGGTGACAACAGACTAGTATTAGAAGTTGCTCAGCATTTAGGAGAGTCTACAGTTAGAACTATTGCAATGGATGCTACTGAAGGATTAAAAAGAGGTGATGAAGTTAGGGATACTAATGCACCTATCCAAGTACCTGTTGGGCCTGAAACATTGGGAAGAATTATCAATGTAATTGGAGAGCCAATTGATGAAAGAGGAGAAGTTAAAACAAAAGAAACTTGGCCTATTCACAGAGCTGCTCCTGAGTTTAATGAACAGTCAACAGAAACAGAAATATTAGTTACAGGTATTAAAGTAATTGATCTACTTGCTCCATATGCAAAAGGTGGAAAAATTGGTTTATTTGGTGGAGCTGGAGTAGGAAAAACAGTTTTGATTATGGAATTAATTAACAACGTGGCAAAAGCACATGGTGGGTTTTCAGTTTTTGCTGGTGTTGGAGAGAGAACTAGAGAAGGAAATGATTTGTATCATGAGATGATAGACTCGGGTGTAATTAAAAAAGAAGGACCCGGATCTAAAGCTGCGTTAGTTTATGGACAAATGAACGAGCCTCCAGGAGCTAGAGCTAGAGTTGCTCTTACAGGACTAACTGTTGCTGAGTATTTTAGAGATCAAGAAGGTCAAGACGTTCTATTCTTCGTTGATAATATTTTCAGATTTACTCAAGCAGGTTCAGAAGTATCAGCGCTATTGGGAAGAATACCATCAGCTGTTGGTTATCAGCCTACACTTGCAACTGATATGGGTAACCTTCAAGAAAGAATTACAACTACTAACAAAGGATCAATTACTTCAGTACAAGCTATTTATGTACCAGCTGATGACTTAACTGACCCTGCACCAGCAACTTCATTTGCTCACTTGGATGCAACTACCGTTCTTTCAAGACAAATTGCAGAGATAGGTATTTATCCTGCAGTTGACCCGCTTGATTCTACTTCAAGAATTTTGGACCCAAGAATTGTTGGTGATGAGCATTACAGAGTTGCTAGAGAAGTTCAAAAAATCTTACAAACTTATAAATCTTTACAAGATATTATCGCCATTTTAGGTATGGATGAATTATCTGAAGAAGACAAATTAGTTGTAGCTAGAGCTAGAAAAATACAAAGATTCTTATCTCAGCCATTCTTTGTTGCAGAAGTATTTACTGGTTCTCCTGGTAAGTTAGTTGATCTAGATTCAACAATAAAAGGCTTTGCTGCTATTTGTAAAGGTGATTATGATCATTTACCAGAAGCTGCTTTTTATATGGTTGGAACGATAGAAGAGGCGATAGAAAAAGCTGATAAAATGGCCAAGGAAGCTGCTGCTTAATGAGTGAAGAGTTTAAGATTGAGATAGTAAACCCAGAAAAATCTTTTTTGGTTAAAGAGGATGTTTCAGAAGTTGTTGTGCCTGCTTTTGAAGGAGAAATGGGTATACTTAAAGATCACATTTCTATTATCTCATTTTTAAAACCTGGAATTATCAAAATTTTATCTAAATCTGGAGATGAAAACTATTATGTTGAGGATGGGATTGTTGAGTTTAAAAATAATAATTTATCAATTTTAACTAGCTCAATTTTTAATCTTACAGATTTAGATAAGTCTAAACAACAAGACTTACTCAAATTGGCTGAAGAGGAAGCAGGCAAGCCTGATATTTCTGATCAATCAAAATATTTAGTTGATCAAAAAATTGAAGTATTAAGATCTCTTAATTAATAATTTTTCTAACTTTTTCTTGAAGTTCTTTATAAACGTGTAGTTTAAAATCGACTACTACTTCTGTAATTTGATCAAGGTCTATCCATTTCCAATCTAAAAACTCTGGATTTTTAGTTTTAATATCAATTTCTTTTTCATCTCCAGTAAATTTCATTAAAAACCATTTTTGCTTTTGGCCTTTGTATTTACCTTTCCAAATAATTCCTAATAAACGATCAGGAAGTTCATAGGTAATTGTACCATCTAACTCTTTTATTAATTCAACACTTTTTACACTAGTTTCTTCTTCTAGTTCTCTATAAGCTGCTTGTAAAAAATCCTCACCTTCATCAACTCCTCCTTGTGGCATTTGCCAAAATTTTTTTGCATTATCTATTCGTCTTGCTACGAAAACTTTATTTTCATTATTTAGCAAAATTATTCCCACCCCAGTTCTCAAGGGTAGTTCGCTAAAGTTCTTATTCATATTAACCGTTAAGTAGTTTTATTGCGTAATTTAATTGATTATCAGTATCAGTTTTAATTCTAAAATCATCACCTTCTTCATTTACTTCGATATCTGGTCTTACGCCAACTTCAGATATAGATTTTCCAGATGGAAGGTAATATTTTGCAACTGTTAATCTTATAGCTCCTTTATTTTTTAAAGGAATAATTGACTGCACAGATCCTTTACCATAACTATTCTCTCCAATTAATATAGCTCTTTTGTGATCTTTAAGTGCACCCGCAACAATTTCTGATGCTGAGGCAGAACCATAATTAATCAATACTACTAAAGTTTTTCCATCAGTAATATCTCCCTTTCTAGCAAACCATTTTCTATTTTCTGATTTTTTTCTACTTTTTGTCGAAACTATTTCTCCATTATCTAAAAAAAAGTCTGAAATTTTTATTGCTTGAGTTAATAGTCCACCAGGATTATTTCTTAGATCTAAGATGAATGCTTTTAAGTTTTCATTTTCTTTTAACTTTTTGATTTTTTCTTTTATTTGATCACTGCTATTATCATTGAAAGAAGTTAATCGGATGTAACCAATGTTGTTTTCTAAAAGGTCTGATTTAACTGATTGAATTTCAATTATCTCCCTTCTTATTTTAAATGTAAGAGCTTTTTTTTCTCCACGTCTTCTTACAGTAAGTTCAATTTCAGTACCAACAAGACCTCTCATAAGGTCAACGGCTTCACTCAATGATTTTCCTTGTACCTGAACATTGTCTATTTTTACAATATAGTCTCCAGCTTTAATCCCTGCTTTTGAAGCGGGAGTATCATCTATAGGAGTAATGACTTTTACTACCCCAGCTTCCATACTCACTTCAATTCCAAGACCACCAAACTCTCCACTAGTTTCTGTTTGCATTTCCTGAAATATCTCTGGTGACATATAAGATGAATAAGGGTCAAGTGATTGGAGAAGACCGTTAATGGCTGAGTCCATACCTTCTGACTGGTCAATTTCATCTACATATTGTTTATTTATTTTTTCAAGGACTTCGCCAAATAAATCAATTTTTTTATAAATATCTATTTCAGCTGAATTTATTGAATATGAAAAAAAAAAAGAGGATAAAAAAACTAAAAAATAAAATTGAATTTTTTTCATATAATGACTTTTTCTTTTGGGATCAGTTCTGACCAAATTTTTTCAAGTTCATAAAACTTTCTTTTCTCTGGATGAAAAATATGAACAATTAAATCGATACCGTCAACCAGTTTCCACTCAGTACTTTCTTTGCCTTCTATTTTAGAATTTTTAATACCATTGTCTTTTAACTTTTCTAAAACTTGCTCAGATAAGGATTGAATATGTCTTGAAGAGGTACCACTAGCAATTATCATATAGTCAGCCATTGAACTTTTGTCCTTAAGGTCAATAGTAACAATATCCTGAGCTTTATTGAGATCCAGTGTGTTTATTACAACTGTTTTAAGATCTGAAATTTTATCCATTAATTATGATCAGACTATCAAATTTTTCTTAATTGAGAAGATGAAATGTTGACTTTTTTAAACTCGACAAATGTAAGTGCTTTATTATTTAGTTTCTTAAATGTCTTTGATTTTAAAGAATTTTTTTTATAACCATGACGATCGAATACAATAATATTACATTTTTGTGAAATTAATTCAGACTTAAACCATTTGTGAAAGTTGATTAAGTTATCTGCTCCCATTAAAAAAAAAATTTCAATGTTTTTATTCTTTTTCAGATAGTTGATTAAATCAATGGTCTTATTTGATTTGATAATATTTTCATAAAATTTTACTTTTATAAAAGAATTTAATCCTATTATTTTTTTACAATCTTTTATTTTTTTAGATATTGGTGTTTTGCTCTCAGCTTTTAGAGGATTTTTTTTAGTAACTGCCCAAATAATTTTTTCAAGCTTAAATCTTTTTTTAGCTTCTTTTGATATTGCTAAATGTCCTTTGTGAGCTGGATCAAATGAACCTCCTAAAATTCCAATTTTCATTTTAATATTTAAATTATTTTCTTATTTTTCCTTTACTTGAAATTTCATATTTGTATGAAACTAATTGTTCTAAACCAACAGGACCTCTTGGAGGAAGTGTATTTGTTGATATTCCTACTTCACCACCAAATCCAAATTCACCACCATCAGCAAATTGTGTTGAAGTATTATGCATTGCAATAGAACTTTTAACATTTTTTAAAAACTTATTAGCTGTTTTTATATTTTTAGTAACTATTGAGTCAGTATGCATTGTTCCATATTTATTGATATGATCAATAGCTTCTTCATTGCTCTTCACAACTTTAACTGATACTGCTGCTGTTAAATATTCTGTAGACCAATTCTTTTCTTTGGCTGGATAAACTTTTCCTTTAAAATATTTTCTGACGATGTTGTCTCCATATATTTTACAATTTTGATCATCAAGTTTTTTTAATATTGGATTACAAAATTTTTTAACTATTCTCTCATGAAGCAAAATAGTTTCGGTTGCACCACAAATGGCTGTATTTCTTAATTTTGCATTATAAATAATTTTCGATGCCATATTTAGTTCTGCATCTTTATCAATAAATGTGTGACAGATACCCTCTAAGTGACCAATTATCGGAACTGTTGAAAATTCTTGAACTCTTTTAACTAGGTTCTTTCCACCTCTAGGAATTATTACATCAATATATTTTTTCATTTTTGAAAGCATAGTATCGACCATTTTTCTGTCTTTAGAATCTACAAATTGAATATAATTTTCATCAACTTTATTTTTTCTAAGAGCTTGGCGAAATAATTTTGCTAATATTCTATTAGTATTTATAGCCTCAGATCCCCCTTTAAGAATTACAGCATTACCAGATTTAAAGCATAAACTTGCTACATCAGATGTCACATTGGGTCTACTTTCAAAAATAACACCAATTACCCCAATTGGAATAGTTACTCTTTTGATATTTAATCCATTAGGTCTACTCCATTTTTTTAGAGTTACATTTACAGGATCTTTTAGTTTTGAAATTTTAATAATAGAGTTTTTTATATTTTTGAGTTTTACCTCATCAATTCTTAATCTATTAATTAAATTTTCTTTTATTCCCTTTTTTTCTGCAAATTTAATATCTTTTGAGTTTTCTCTTAAAATTGATTTATTTTCTTTATCAAGCAATTTGGCATAAAGATTTAAGACTTTATTTTTGGTGTCTATATCAATTTTTTTTTCAGCCGCTCTTCTACTTTTAACACCAATTGAATTCATTATTTTATTCATTTTAAATTTCTACCATATCATCTTTGTGAATTACTTCTGATTTAGCAACATAACCCAATAATTTTTCTATTTGATTAGAATGATGCCCCATAATCTTAACTATTTCATCAGAGGTAAAAGAACTTAAGCCTCTTGCGCATTCATTATTTTTTTTATCTAAAATTTTAACATGATCTCCTTTATTAAACTTTCCTGAGATTTTTTTAATTCCAGCAGCTAATAAACTTTTTCCTGATCTTAATGCTTTTTTTGCACCATCATCAATTATGATTGATCCTTTTGGTGCAATAGAGCTTATGATCCATTTTTTTCTAGCATCAAGTTTTGAAACTTTAGAATTGAACCATGTACAAATATTTTTTTCACTAATCATTGAGATAGGATTTAGGTTTAGTCCATTTGCTATAACCATATTGCAACCTGCTAGCTGACAAATTTTTGCTGCCTCTATTTTAGTTTGCATTCCACCACTGCCGTATTCATTTACACCTTTAATGTTAATTTCTTTTAAATCTTTTTTTAAATCATTTACTTTTTTTATTAATTTAGCGTCTTTATAAATTTTTGGATTTTTTGTGTAAAGCCCATCCACATCAGAAAGAAGGATTAAAGTGTCTGCATCAGTAATTTGAGCAACTCTTGATGCCAGCCTATCATTATCACCATATTTTATCTCAGAGGTAGCTATCGTATCATTTTCGTTAACAATTGGAATAAAGCCTAAATCAAACAAATTTTCAAAAGTTCTTTTAGCATTTAAAGATCTTCTTCTTTCCTCTGTGTCTTCAAGAGTTAATAAGATTTGTGATATATTTAATTTAAATTTTGTAAATGTTTGGGAAAATAAATTCATCAATTCTATCTGACCTATGGAAGCTATTGCCTGACTTTTATCAAGTTTAATTGTTTTTTTATTGATATTCATTTTCTTGCATCCAAGAGCTATTGCGCCTGAACTTACAATTACTACTTTTTGATTTTTATCTTTTAATTTTTTGATATCTTTTGCAAAACTAGCGAGCCATTTTTTTCTTATTTTTTTATTATTATCAACAAGAAGTGAAGATCCTATTTTCACAACAATTATTTTAGAGTTTTTAAGAGACATATGACAAAAGTTTAGCTTTAATTTTAGATATAGAATCTTTTTCTAGTGTTGTCATAGTCATTATCTCACAATCTTTTCCTTTAGAGAAATGATCAATTACATCTTTAACAGTACCTTCATCAACTAAATCTACTTTATTAAGTACTACAAGCTCTTTTTTTTCAATTAATTTTGCACTGTAATTTCTTAATTCACTTTTAACTTGTTCGTAAGACTCATTTAAATCTAAGTTTGTAATATCTATAAGGTGCAATAATGATTTACATCTTTCTATATGTTTTAAAAACTGAATACCAAGCCCAACACCTTCATGGGCTCCCTCTACTAATCCTGGAATATCTGCAATAGTTATTTCCTTATCATCATAAGAGGCAACTCCCAAATTAGGATTTAAAGTAGTAAATCTATAATTAGCAATTTTGGGATTTGCATTTGTTATAGCTGCCAACAAACTTGATTTTCCGGCATTGGGCAATCCAATTATCCCAATGTCAGCAATTGTTTTTAATTGAAGCCAGATTGTAAATTCTTCTCCAATTCCACCTTTAGTAAATTTCCTTGGAGCTCTATTTGTAGAACTTTTAAACCTAGTGTTTCCTAGTCCACCTTTGCCACCAATAGCAACGACAAACTCTTCTCCTTTTTTATTAAAATCGAATAATAAAGTTTTATTATCTTCTTCAAAAACTTGAGTTCCAAGTGGCACTTTTAAAAATAAATCGTCTCCTCCTTTACCTGTACGATTTTGACCAGCACCATTCTCTCCTCGTTGTGCTTTATGGTGTTGTTGGTATCTGTAATCTATAAGGGTGTTGAGATTTTCTTCAGCTTTTAAAATTATAGATCCACCTTTTCCGCCATCGCCTCCATCGGGACCTCCATACTCAACATATTTTTCTCTTCTGAAACTTGGCGAACCATCACCACCGTTACCAGCTTTTACATAAATTTTAACTTGATCGAGAAATTTCATAATACAACATCTAATTAAGTTGTACTATTAATTGGGTTTTACTGAAACGAAAGTTCTATCTGCTTTTGATTTTTTGAATACAACTTTACCTTTAGCTACTGAAAAAATTGAATGATCTTTACCCATTCCTACGTTTTCACCAGGAAAGATTTTTGTTCCTCTTTGTCTTACAATTATATTTCCAGGTATTACTGTTTCACCGCCGTACTTTTTAACACCAAGCCTACGCCCAGCACTATCTCGTCCGTTTCTCGATGATCCACCTGCTTTTTTTGTTGCCATAAATTACCTAATTTATTTACCTGTTGCTGGAGCTTTTTCTTTAACTTCAGCCTCAACCTTTTTAGTTGGTTTAACCATTTTCTCTGCTTCTGATAAAACTTTACCATCTTTAGAAAAAATCTTATTAATTCTTATCATTGTATGCTCTTGTCTATGACCATTTTTTCTTCTTGAATTATGTCTTCTTCTTTTTTTGAAGATTAAAATAGTTCGATCTTTACCATTTTTAATTAAATCAGCTTCTACTTTTGCTCCTGCAACTGTAGGTGCACCAATTTCGATAGTTTTATCGTCACCGTAAGCAAGAACTTCATTAAATTCTATTTTAGAGTCAGGTTTTGAATCTGGTAGTTTTTCAATCTTTAGAATCTCTCCAGATTTAACTTTATATTGTTTTCCACCTGTTTTTATTACTGCGTATGACATAGTATGATTTAAATTTAAGTTACCGCAATATAGTTACAGCAAAGCTATAGTCAAGTCGAATTAACTAGAAATTATCCTTTAAATCTCTCAATTTTGAAAAAGAATCAACATTTTTTGCTCTCAAAAATATATTGCACTCTTTTTCATCTTTAAGAGTAGATGGTATTGTAGGAGTATTATTATCAAGTTTTTCTTTGATGTTAGTTATTTTGCTTTGAAGATTTAGATTTTGGGGATCGTGTTTAATACAAAAATTTGAATTTTGTAGAGTGTACTCATGACCACAATAAATTTTAGTATCATCAGGTAGATTTTTTATTTTTGATAGAGATTCAAACATCTCTTCGTATGTTCCTTCAAAAATTCTCCCACATCCCAGTGAAAACAATGTGTCTCCAGTAAATATTGCTTTTTCATTAAAAAAATAAAAACCAATATGACCTGTTGTGTGACCTGGAATATGAATTATTTTTGCTTCAAAATTATCTGCTTTCCAAATCTGATTATCTTCAACCAAAACACTAATTTCAGGAATTCTTTTACTGTCATTCTTATATCCAACTACAATAGAGTTATATTTTTGTTTTAATTCTTTGTTACCACCAATGTGATCAAAATGATGATGTGTATTTAAAATATATTTTAAATTAATATTTTCTTTTTCTATAAAATTTATTACAGGTTTAGCTTCACTTGGATCAACAACACAAGCATCATTTTTATCTTTATCGATGATTAAATAGCTATAATTATCTTGTAAGCAGGGAATGATCTCTATTTTAATATTATTTTTCAATTAAAAATATCCCTAAATCAGAAAATAAGTTTTTTATTTCCAAATTTTTATTATTTATTAAAGATGTATTTTTTTCATTTAAAGCTAATGATTTAAAAATCTTGAAATTTCTAGATCTTACAAAATATACAAAATCTTTAATTGTACACATATGTAAATTAGGTGTGTTATACCATTGATCTGGAAGAGTTTCTGTTACTGGCATTGTTCCCTTTAGCAAAAGATGCAATCTTACTTTCCAATATCCAAAATTAGGAATTGTTACTATCGCTTTTTTACCAACTCTTAGTAACTCATTAATTACAAGCTCAGGGTTTAAGAATGCTTGTAATGTTTGACTTAGTACAACGTAGTCAAAAGATTTGTCAGGAAATTGTTTTAAATCAAACTCTGCATTGCCCTCAATTACAGTAAGCCCTTTTTCAATACATTTTTGAACTTTATTTTTAGATATTTCCAGCCCTCTAATATCAATGTTTTTATTATCTCTTAAAAATTCCATTAACACACCATCCGCACAACCAACATCTAAAACACGTGTATTTTTTTCAACTAAATCAGCAATAACTTTAAATTCATTTTTCATTATTAAACAGTAGCGTAGGATTTATCTAAAAAGTTTTTAAGAGCATTTAAAAATTCTGGGACATCAAGTAAAAAAGAATCATGCCCTTTATCTGACTCAATCTCAACAAAACCAACGTCAGCTCCAATAGCGTTAAGTGCAATTACAATATCTTTATTTTCTTGTGTAGGGTAAAGCCAATCTGAAGTAAAAGAAATTACAAAAAATTTTGCATTAGTATCTTTAAAGGCATCAGACAAATTACCATTAAATTGTTTAGCTAAATCAAAATAGTCCATGGCTCTTGTGATGTATAAATAACTATTTGCATCAAATCTATCAACGAAAACAGATCCTTGATATCGTAAATAACTCTCAATTTGAAAGTCAGCATCAAAACCAAATTTAAGGTCTTCTCTTTCTTGTAATTTTCTTCCAAATTTTTCTTGGAGACCTTTTTTGGAAAGATAAGTTATGTGAGCTGCCATTCTCGCAACAGCCAAACCTTTGTTAGGTATTGTATTTTTAGTATTATAATTTCCGTCATTCCAATTACTATCAGCCGCAATCGCCTGACGACCTAATTCATTAAATGCTATATTTTGTGCAGAGTGACTAGATGTACAAGCTATAGGTATTACGGTTTTCGCTTTATCAGGGAAATTACTAATAAATTGAAGAACTTGCATACCACCCATAGAACCTCCAACAATTGAAAAAAGTTTATCAATACCAAAGTGGTCAATTAAATTATATTGAGCATTGACCATATCATTTATGGTGATGACAGGAAAATTAGTACCAAAAACTTTCTGTGTATCAGGATCTTTATGACTTGGCCCAAATGAACCTAGACACCCACCAATTACATTAGAACAAATTACAAAATATTTATTAGTATCAATTGATTTATTAGGACCCACAGCATATGACCACCAACCATCCTTATTAGTTACTGGATTTAAGCCAGCAACAAACTGATCACCAGTTAATGCATGAAAAACTAAAATCGCGTTATCTTTTTTCTCATTTAAAGTCCCATAAGTTTCATAGGCAATAGGAAAATTATTAATTGTTTTACCACAATCTAATTTAAGTGGTTTTTTTACCAATAAGGTTTTTAAATTTATCTCTTTATTCATAACAAATGTGATTATTTGAATTGGGAGAAAAAAAACAATTTTAGCGGTTTTTTTTAAGCGCTCGCAATTCAGTTAAATCAGCGCATAAATTTTGTACTAGAAGTTATTTATTATGTCAATTTTTTAAAAATTGTCTTATTCAGTGTAAAAATTTATATTTTTATCTATAAAGAGCTCATAATAAAAAAATGACCATTCCAAAATTTAAAAATTTTAATATTGAGGCATATAAGCCAGGTAAATCTAAAATAAAAAAATTAAAAAAAATTATAAAATTGTCAGCAAATGAGTCCGCTTTAGGAATGAGTCCTAGAGCAAAGAAAATAATTTCTGATAAAAAATTGAAATTAGAGAGATATCCAGATGGAAAATCTGAACTTTTGAGAAGAGAAATTTCAAAAAAATATAAATGTAACAGTAATAAGATTATATGTGGAGCTGGTTCAGATGAGGTTATTCAAATGATTTGTCAGTTATATTTAAATCCAAAAGACGAAGTTATAGTGCCTCAATATAGCTTCTTAATGTATAGGATATATGCAAACATTGTAGGTGCCAAAGTAGTTTTTGCGAAAGAATTAAAATTTAAAATTTCAGTATCTGAAATAATCAACAAGGTAACAAAAAAAACTAAAATAGTTTTTTTAGCAAATCCAAATAATCCAACAGGAACCTATTTGACTAAAAAAGAATTATTAGAGTTAAGAAAAAAATTGAACAAAAATATTTTATTAGTTGTGGATGATGCTTATGCAGAATATATGAAAAATAAAGATTATAAATCAGGTTTAGACCTGTTTAAAAATAAAGATAATGTGTTTATTTTGAGAACATTCTCAAAAATTTTTGGTTTAGCTTCTTTAAGAGTGGGGTGGGGATATGGTTCTAAAAAAATTATAGATGCTTTAAATATAATTAAACCACCTTTTAATGTAAGTTTACTTGCTCAATTAGCAGCTGTTGAATCGCTTAAAGACTCTAAATTTATAGAAAAATCAATAAAGCACAATTTAATTTTTGCAAAGAAAATAAAATCTTTTCTAGAAAGATACCAAATATTTTCTAATACGATTTCTGCAAATTTTTTATTATTAGATTTTAAAAGAAGCAACCATTCTGCAAAAGAATTTTATGAGAAACTCAAAAATAAAGGAATTATTGTTAGATCTACAGAAGATGGCTATCATATTAAAAATAAATTAAGATTAACCATTGGCTCTAGAAGTGAAAATTTAGCATTTATGGATGCTGTAAAAAATATATTAAATTAATATGAAAAATATTTTAATTATTGGTTGCGGTCTACTAGGTTCTTCTCTGTTAAGAAGAATACATAAAAAAAAAATTGCAAATAAAATTTTTATTTATGAAAAATCTAGTTCAAATGTATCTAAAATAAAAAGATTAAAACTTCCGGGTATAATTATTAAAGATTTAGATCAAGCTGTAAAAAAATCAGATCTAATTATTTTAAGCACACCTATGAGTGAGTATAAAAATTTAATTCTTAAAATGAATAAATCTTTATCGAATAAGAATATAATCACCGATATTGGTTCTTCAAAAATAGAGTCCTCAAAAATTATAAAAAGTTTTTTAAAAAAGGGTATTACTTGGACTCAAGGACATCCGATTGCAGGTTCAGAAGTTAGTGGGCCTGAAAATGGTAAACAAGATATATTTGAAAACAAGTGGTGCGTTTTAATTAAAGAAAAAAATACTAAGAAAAAACATTTAAATTTATTAAGTAGTTTTTGGAAAAAGATGGGGTCAAAAATTGTTATTATGAGCGCTGAAAAACATGACAAAATATTTTCAATGACGAGCCATCTTCCTCACTTAATTGCTTACAATTTAGTAAAATCAGCACAAGATTTTGAGAAAATCCAAAATTATGATTTGATTAAATATAGCGCTGGTGGATTAAGAGATTTTTCAAGAATAGCTGCTTCTAATGAAATTATGTGGAGAGATATTTTTTTTAATAACAAAAAAAATATTTCAAAGGTAATTGATTTATTTATTAAAAATTTAAATTCATTTAAAAAAGATATTAATTCTAAAAATAATAGATCAATTCTAAAAAAATTAATTCAAACTAAAAAAGTCAGATCAAAAATAATTAAACTCAAACAAGATATTAATAAGCCAGATTTTGGAAGAAGCTAAATTTTAATTTTAGCTATTTTTTTAACTTTAAGTTTTGCTGTATTTTCAATTCTTTTAATTGTCTTAAGTATAGGCATAATCAATACTTTTTTTTCAGGTCCATATGCATGTATCAATTGCTTGGAATTTAAACACATTGCTACATGCCCTTTCCAAAAAATGATATCTCCCTTTTGATAATTTCTTTTTAAGTTTCCTTTTAAATATTTAATTTGATCCTTGGTATCTCGAGGAAAAAACTTATTATTATAATAGTAAAATATTTGTAATAAGGCTGAGCAATCTATTCCTCTATAAGTTTTTCCTCCCCAAACATATTTTGTTTTTAGAAATAATTTGAATATTTTATTAAAGTTAATTTCTTTATGATCAATTTTTTTTAAATCACTTTTTTTTAACCATTTATTTTTTTCAAATTCTATATGATTTTTATTCTCATTAATTAGATCAACTTTTGATCCAAAAGGTAAAAAATTTTTAGTCTTTTTATTAAACTTATTACTGACTCTAGCCTTTAAAGAATAGACCTTATATTTGGGATCATGTTTATCCACATAATCCTTATTTTCTATGTATCCAATATAATTATCAAATAATGTTTTAATTTTAATCCATTTTTTGTTTTTTGATAAAATTTTAAATTTTTCACCATAAATTATTTGTGATGTAACTTCAGAATTTTTTGAAGCTTTTTTATAAATATTGGAAAATTGTTTTTTAAAAAAATAATTATTTTTCACTTAATTTTAATTTATCTTTAATAAACCATAAGCAAATTAAAGAGGGAATAACCATTATCGCTGTTAAAATAAAAAATGTACCCCAATCTCCATTTAACCAATCTACTAATGCTCCAGATGATGATGCAAGTGTTGTTCTTCCAGCGGTTCCAATTGATGCTAGTAATGCATATTGTGTTGCAGTGTAAGTTCTATCTACTAATAAAGATATAAATGCTACAAAAGCAACTGTAGCAAAAGCAGCTGCTATATCATCAAAAATTACAGCAACAGCAAATAGCCATTCAGATTTTCCACTCCAAGCCAATGCTGTGAATAATAAATTAGTTGCAGCCATTAAAATACCTGCAAGAAACATTGCTTTTAAAACTCCAGATCTAATTACAAACAGACCGCCCAATAAAGTAAATATAACTGTCGTTATCCAGCCTAGAGTTTTCGAATAAATAGCAATATCACCCTTTGAAAATCCTATTTCTTTGTAAAATACTATAGACATACGACCTAAAAATGCTTCACCTATCTTAAATAAAAACACAAAACCTAAAATACCTAAAGCTATAGAAAATCCATTTTTTTTAAAAAAACTTATTATTGGACCTCCAAGAGTACCACTTATCCATGCGACTATATTCGTAATAAAATTTTTTGATCCAATTTTACTTTGAATTAATTCATCAGTTTTCTTTTGATTAACTTTCCTAGAATCTGAATGAGTTTCATGAACAAACATAAGTCCAATATTCATTAAAATTACCACAACACCTAAAATTAAAAATGTTGATTGCCAATAATTAATTATGCCAATGTTTTGAAAATACTCTGCAGTAAATAAAGCTATTACACCACCCAATTTATATCCACTCCACCAACCAACTACTGCCATTGCAGCACCTGCAGCCATTGATTTACCTTCATTTTCTCCAATTTGTTCAATTCTTAATGCATCTACAGTTATATCTTGCGTTGCTGATGCAATTGCAATGATCAAGCCAACTGTAATTAATAGTGCTAGATTCTCTGTTGGATTTATTAAACTCCAAACAATCAAACTGATTAAAATTGCCACTTGCATTAAAACTATCCAGCCACGTCTATGACCAAGTTTTTTTGTAAGATAAGGAATTTGAAGTCTATCTATAAGAGGTGCCCATAGATAATTGAATGCATATACCCCAAATATTAATCCTGCCCATCCTATAGTTGATCTACTCAAACCTTCTTCTTTTAACCACAAACTTAAACTACTACCAATTAATACCCATGGAAAACCAGAAATAGCTCCAAGCAATAATATTCTCAACATTCTTCTATCAAAATAAACTGAAAAAGTTTCTGACAGAGATTGTTTTTTTATTTCAAGCATTGTTAGTTTCTCCAAAAAGATGGTAGAAATAATACTAATATTGCAAATAGCTCAAGTCTACCTAAAATCATACCAACTGTTAAAATCCATTTTGAAATATCAGGTAAGGATGAAAAATCTCCATTAGGACCAATTATAGGGCCCAATCCTGGTCCAACGTTAGAGATTGATGTAGCAGCTCCTGAAAGTGCAGTTATAAAATCAAGACCTGTTAAAGATAGTAATGCTGCAAGAATAAAGAAAATAACAAAGTAAAAATAAATAAAAGAAATTATTGATGCAATAAATTTATCATCAACTGAACTTTTGTCGTATTTAATTACAAATACACCTTTTGGATATATAATTTTTTTAAGTTGAGTTGATATAAATGAATATAAAATTTGAATTCTAAAAATTTTAATACCACAAGTAGTTGATCCAGCACAACCACCCATGAACATAAGGGCTAAAAACAATGTGATTGGAAAGCTACCCCAACTATCATATTCAGAATTAACGTAACCAGTTCCAGTTAATATAGAAATACTATTAAAGAAAACTGACCTAAGGCTAAAGTTTTCATGATTATTTAAAAGCAAGTATGCAGACAATAATAAAATTGTAGTGATAATAATTTTAAAAAAAGTTCTAATTTGCACATCTGTTAAAAAAATTTTTTTGTTTCCACTAATAAATTTAATGTATGCAATAAATGGTATACTTCCTAAAACGATGAATATCATGGAAGCTATCTCTATTGGTATACTATCAAAATAACCAATAGACTGATTGTAATTTGAAAAACCTCCTGTGGCTATTGTGGTCATAGCATGAGTTAAACTATCAAACTTACTCATTCCAAATAACCAGTAAGTCATTGCACAAATGATAGTTAATCCTGAATAAATATAAATTAATCTTAAAGCTATTTCTTTTGATTTTGGAAGTATTTTTTCTGATGA
Source organism: Candidatus Pelagibacter sp. (assembly GCA_017880265.1). Next base: position 17,462 of record JAFJTK010000118.1, read on the forward strand.
GTCGTTGCTTGATATTTTAAATAATTGCATACCACCAACATTCATTATCGGCATTAAAGTTATGGCCATTACAATAATACCAATTCCACCTAACCACTGCAGTATAGCTCTCCATAATAAAATTCCCTTTGGTGTAAATTCTAGATTTGAAATAATAGTTGAACCAGTGGTTGTTATTCCAGACATACTCTCAAAAAATGCATCTGTAATAGAAAGTTCTATTGTTGAAAATATAAAGGGCAAAGATCCAAAAATTGCAATACTTAGCCAAGAAAGCGCAGTCAGAAGAAATGCTTGTTGTAAATTTAATTTTTTATCATGATCTAAATTTGATAAAAAAAATAAAGTTCCAAAAATTATTGTAATGATTGATGCTCCAAAAAATGATGAGTCTATTTCAGCGTAGGCAAATTGTACAATAATAGGTATGAACATCGAAACACCTAGAATTATTTGCAAAATTCCTAGTGTAAAAAAAACAGTTTTGTAATTAGACATTTTGAAAGAACATTATTTTATGGTAAATAAATTTCAACTCTATAAGAATTAGTAAAATCACTGATTTAAGATTTTTAGAAGCATAATTCATGATAAAAAAAGAAAATTTAGATAAAACTAGTGCTTGGCCTTTTGTTGAAGCGAAAAAATTACTTAGAGAGAGAAAAAGTTTCATAGAAAAAAAAGGCAAAATTACTCTTCAAACAGGATATGGTCCTAGTGGTCTTCCACATATAGGAACATTTGGTGAAGTTGCAAGAACTTCAATGATGGTAAATGCTTTAAAACAATTATCTGATTTTCCAACTGAAATCATAACATTTTCTGATGATATGGATGGTTTACGAAAAGTGCCAGATAATGTTCCTAATCAAGAATTGTTAAAAGATAATCTTCATAAACCACTAACCCAAGTTCCTGATCCGTTTGAAAAATTTGATAGCTTTGGTGAACACAACAATGAAATGTTAAAAAATTTTTTAGATAGTTTTAAATTTAATTATAATTTTCAGAGCTCTACATCACTTTATAAAAGTGGATTTTTTAATCCTACACTTAAAATTATTTTAGAAAATTATGAGGGCATTATGAATATTATAATTCCCACGCTAGGTAAAGAGCGCCAACAAACTTATAGTCCTTTCTTGCCTATTTGTCCTGAGACAGGACATGTTTTAGAAATTCCAGTAATCGAAATTGATAAAGAAAAATCAAATATTATTTTTGATAATAAAGGAAAAAAATTAGAGACAAGTATTTTAGATGGAAATTGTAAATTACAATGGAAAGTTGACTGGGCAATGCGATGGTACGCTTTAGATATTGATTTTGAGATGTACGGAAAGGATTTGATAGAAAGTGCAATTTTATCTACAAAAATAATAAATTTACTAGGAAAGAAAAACCCTTCTGGCTTTGCCTATGAGCTATTTTTAGACGAAAAGGGTGAAAAAATTTCAAAATCAAAAGGTAACGGTATTACAATTGACCAATGGTTAGAATATGCTTCACCAGAGAGCTTATCTTTGTATATGTATCAAAATCCAAAAAGAGCAAAAAAACTATATAAAGAAATAGTTCCTAAAGCAGTTGATGACTATTTAGATTGTATTGAAAAATCTAAAAAACAAAATGAGCTACAGTTATTGATGAATCCTGTATGGCATGTTCACAATGGCAATATTCCAAAGGAAGAAATGATTATGACATTTTCAATGTTGCTCAATCTAGTTGAGACAAGCAATGCTGACAGTAAGGATTTATTGTGGAAGTTTGTTAAGAAATATAAACCAGATATTTCCGAAGCAAATTTTCCAATCTTTGATGGATTAGTTGGTTATGCAATAAAATATTTTAATGATGTAATTAAAGCTCAAAAAAAATATAAAACACCAAATCAGTCAGAAAGATTAGCACTTGAAGCATTGGTTAAAACTCTTGAAAAATGTACTGATGAAATGTCACCAGAAGATATTCAGACTTTGATTTATTCAACAGGAAAAGAAAATGGTTATGCTGAAAATCTAAGAGATTGGTTTAAATTGATATATGAGGTTGTTTTTGGAGATGAAAATGGACCTCGAATGGGATTTTTTATTAGTTTTTTTGGTGTAAAAGAAACTACCGAGTTGTTAATGAATAAATTAAAATAATGTTTTCTAAACTAAGACCACTATTATTTAAAGTAGATCCAGAAAAAGCACATACTCTAGCAATCAAGTCGTTAAAATTTAATTTAATTCCAAACGTATTTGATGAACATAAAAACGACTCAATATTTCAAACAAAAATTTTTGGTAAAGATTTAGATAATCCAATTGGAATGGCAGCTGGGTTTGATAAAAATGCTGAGGTATATAATGCATTATTTAAGTTAGGATTTGGGTTTGTCGAAGTTGGAACAATTACTCCTTTAAAACAATATGGTAATCCTAAGCCAAGAGTATTTAGATTGGTAGAGGATGAAGCTTTGATTAATAGACTAGGCTTTAATAATCATGGTGCTGAAATTGTTAAAGATCGTATCAAGCGAAATAAAAAATTAGGATTATTAGGTATTAATATTGGCCCTAATAAGGACTCCAGTGATAGATTGAATGATTATCTAATTGGATTAAAGACTTTTTATGATGATGCAGACTATATAACAATAAATATTTCATCGCCAAATACTGAGAATTTAAGAACATTTCATGAAGGAAATAAACTACAAGATCTGCTCAAATCCATCATGGAAGAAAAGAAAAATTTAAATTCAAATATTCCTATTGCTGTTAAAGTTTCACCAGACATAAGTGAAGATCAAGTGAGCCAAATTTCTGAAATTCTTTTAGAGCATGAAATAAAAGCAATAATTGTTTCAAACACATCAGAGGCTACCAGAGATAAACTTAGTAATATTCAAAGACATCAAAAAGGTGGTTTGTCTGGAAAACCTATAGAAGAAAAATCTAATATTTTAATAAATAGATTTTACAAATTATTAAAAGGGAAAATTAAAATAATAGGTGTTGGTGGAGTTGACTCTGGTCAAACAGCTTATAATAAGTTCTTAGCTGGAGCAGATTTTATTCAACTTTATACAGGAATGGTTTTCAAAGGCCCAAATATTGCTGGAATTATTAAAAAGGAGCTAAAAGAATTATTTATTAGAGATGGTATTAAAAATTATACTGAAATTGTAGGAAATAAAACTCTATCATAAATGTATTAAACTTGACGCTTTACTGATCTCCCCTTATATAGGCACTATTATTATGTCAAAAAAATGTGAATTAACCGGTAAAATCCCTATGAAAGGTCATAATGTTAGTCATGCTAACAACAAGACCAAAAGAAGGTTTTTGCCAAATTTAAAAAAAGTAAAGTTCACAAGTGAACTAATGAAGAGAAGTTTAAAACTAACAGTCAGCAATTCAGGTGTTAGATCTGTTGATAAAAAAGGTAGTTTTGATGAATTTCTTAAAGCTGTTAAAAATAAAAATTTATCTCCAAGATTAAAAAAATTAAAAAAAAGCATACTAATAAAATCTCCTTTTAAGAAAAAGCCTGTAGCTAAATCTGCTTAATGAGCAAACTATTTGTTACCCTATCAATATTGATGGGAGTAGTTGTTTTATCTTCTAATTATCTAGTACAATTTCCAATAAACTATTATGGCTTAAGTGAAATCCTTACGTATGGAGCTTTTAGTTATCCAATAGCTTTTTTGATTACAGATTTGGCCAATAGATTTTATGGTAAATTTGTAGCTAGAAAAATTGTATATATTGGATTTTTTATAGGAATAATCTTCACTCTTTTATTCTCAACTGATTTTGCAGATTTAATTTCAATAAGAATAGCAATTGGATCTGGAGTTGCTTTTATCACAGCACAACTACTAGATATTCAAATCTTTGATCGTTTAAGAAAAAAAGAGTGGTTTATTGCACCTTTAACTTCATCTTTTATTGGCTCAACAGTTGATACTTTTTTATTTTTTTCAATATCGTTTTATGCAACAGGAGTTCCTTGGATAACATTGTCTTTAGGTGATTTAGCAGTAAAATTATTTGTATCTTTAGTAATGTTGATACCTTTTAGAATTTTACTTAAAATTAGTAAGCCAATTTAAATTTAGTACAAAAATTTGTAGGATAAAATTTTGTAAGCTAACTTTGCTACGAGAAAGTTATAGGAATTAAAACCTTTTATTGGTGATAATTCATTAATATCAGCACCAACAATTTTTGAATTTTTTGCTGCAATTCTAATAATATTTAATGTTTCATCCCATAATAATCCACCTGGTTCTGGGGTTCCAGTTGCAGGCATGATACTTGAGTCTAGTCCATCAACATCAAACGTAAGATAAACTGTTTTATTCTTTATTAATTTCTTAAATTTATTTAAATTCCATTTACTTTTATCTTTTGCCCAAAAAATATTAATTCTTGATGAGTTTTTCTTTAAAAAAGGAATTTCACTTTCAGATATATTTCTTATACCAAAAGAGATTAAAGAGACATTTGGAAAATCTAAACATCTTTTTATTGCTGAGGCATGAGAAAATTTCTCTCCATTATAACTCTCTCTTAAATCTGCGTGAGCATCAAAGTGTAGAAGACAAATATCTTTATATTTTTTTACAAAAGGGGCAATACATCCAGGTGTAATTGAGTGTTCACCTCCAAAGGTCATTGGAAAAAGTTTTTTATCTAAAATTTCCTTATTAATTTTAGACATTTTAGAGAGTGCTTTTTTAATATCTTTATCTATTTTAAAAGGTTTTAAAGTTTTAATGCCTATTTTTTTATACGGTTCACAATTCAATTCTTCATCATATAGTTCTACTTGATGAGAAGCTTTGATAATTTCTTTTGGTCCATTTTTGGTTCCCCCACCATAACTAACTGTTTTTTCTAAACCAAAAGGAACTATTACAACTTTTTCTTTAAAATTGACTTTATTATCAATTCCTAGAAACCCATTTTTATTTGAAAGATATTTCAATTTTTACTCAAAAATTTTTGTGAAGTTTTTTCTAGCTCGATTTTTCCACTCACCTTTATGATAAGCATCACTTGCAATTAAGGGTAATACACTTGTTGCTTCTGCAAATACCATTTGTTCTTTTGTAATATCAACTTTGCCCCATGAGCTTGCCTCTTTTAGAGTAGAACTACTGCAAGCACCATCTCTTGAATCGGCTACAGTAATTTGTACAGCATATTTGTGCATATCAACTTCTTTACCTAATAATTCAGCACAAATCACAGTGTCTTGTATAAAATTTTTTGGTACACCTCCACCAATCATAAAAAGGCCTGACCCCTTAGATTTAATTTTTATTTCTGTTAGTTCTCTAAACTCTCTTACAGAATCTATAGTCATATGTTTTTTTGGATTTTTTTCTTGATGAATTACTAATCCAAAACCAGCACTTGAGTCTGTAAATGCTGGACAAAAAATTGGTACATTATTATCAAAAGCTGTTTCAATTAAAGAATCTTTCTTTTTTGAATTTTTCTTTAAATATTTGCCCATCTCATAAATAAATTCTCTAGATGTATAACTTCTTGGTTCTAAAGTATCAGCAATATCACAAATAATTTTATCACACATTTGAAGCTCTTCTTCATCGATGTAAGTGTCATAAATTCTATCTATGTAATTATTTCTAAGTTCAGTATCATCTTGAAATTGTGAACCTTGATAATGTTTAAATCCAAGTGCTTCAAAAAAATCCATATCTACTATTGAAGCGCCAGTTGCAACAATTGCGTCAACCATATTATATTTTACTAAATCTTTATAAATATTCATGCATCCAGCAGCTGATGTTGAACCTGCTAGTGTTAAAAATATTGTACATTCCTTATCTTTCAACATGTCGTTATATATGTTTGCCGCATTAGCTGTTTCTCTTGATACAAAAGACATTTTCTCCATTGAAGAAATTATTTTTCGAGAGTCGAACGAAGTGATATCAATATGTTCAACAGGATTTTTTAAGAAGTCTTTTTTACTATTATGACCTGGGTTTTTATGATCTGACATTAAGCAACCAAAGTAGCTTTGTTAATGTCTTTGTCATACATTGTCATGATTGGTTTATCTTCTACTTCAAAGATTTCATCTGAATAATAGCCATTAAATTGGGTTCTAAATGTTAAACCATAAGCACCTAATTGGCCAAGCTCAATATAATCATTTTCCTTAATATTATTAGGAAGAAGAAAAGGACCTTTCATATAATCCATACTATCGCATGTGGGTCCAAAAAAATCAAAAGCAGTCAGTTTTTTTGATATTATTTTATTTGAATTATCTTTTATCATTTTAGATGGAAAAACTATATTTGGTGTTCCTGCATCAAACAGAGTTCCATAAGTACCATCATTTATATAAAGTTTTTGTTTTTTTCTTAAATTAACTCTTACAATTGTGGAGCCACTTTCTGCAACCAAGGCTCTTCCTGGTTCACAAATAATTTCAGGCAACTTTTCAAGTTTTAAGTTATCTAATCCTTTTTTAATTTCATTAAAATAACTATCCATAGATTGAGGTACTAAGTCAGGATAAATTGTTGGAAACCCTCCACCTACATTAATGTAATCAGGTAAAATTTTTGTTTTTTTAATTATATTTCCAATTTCATTAATTCCTTTTGAGTACGAAATTGGATGCATGCATTGTGACCCAACATGAAAGCTCAGTCCAATTTTTTTTGCATGTTGTTTTACTAATCTTAATAATCCTGCAGCCTCAGAGTTCAATGCACCAAATTTCTTTGATAAATCAATTTCAGCATGTTCGTTAGAAACTGCAACTCTTACAAACAATTCTAAATCTTTTGCATTATTTGTGCTTTCAATTATTTTTATTAACTCATCCTTCGTATCCAATGAGAATGTTTTAACTCCATAATTAAAATAAGCTTCTTTAATACTCTCTCTGCTTTTAACCGTATGCATGTATGAACATTTTGCTGTTTGGCTAAAATTTCTAATATTTTTAATTTCTTCTATAGAAGCGACATCAAATTGTTCAACGCCACTATCTATAATTGTTTGGATTACTGCAGGGTGTGGATTTGTCTTCACAGCATATAAAATTTTGCCAGGGAAATTTTTGTTGAAATATTTTACTGCAGAACGAATAGAATTCTTTCTTATACAGTATATCGGTTTTTCAGGTTTCAGCTGATTTATTATTTGTTCAACTGATTTAAATTTTTGCATTTAAAATGCCTCCAAAAAAAATTTAATAAAAAAAAGCTTTTTATTGCTAAAAAACTTTAAAATTTCCTCCTATTAAGGCTATAGATTAACAATGTAAAGCAAATAATAGGCATTGAATTATCTGAGCTAATAACCATATTAGATCTATGAAAGAACAAGTAGTCCTTAAAAATATCAACGATTTTGAGAATAAATCTCTACTTATAGTTGATGATGATAATCCGTTCAGAGAAAGACTTGCTAGAGCAATGGAAAAAAAGGGTTTTGAAGTTACTCAAGCAGAAAGTGTACAAAAAGGGGTAGACTCTGTTAAAGCAAAAAAACCGGGTTTTGCTGTAGTAGATTTAAGACTAGGGGATGGCAATGGACTAGAAGTTGTAAAAGAAATTCAAAATTCAAATAATGAAAGCAGAATAATTATGCTGACAGGTTATGGAAACATTCCAACAGCAGTAGCAGCCATCAAAGAGGGTGCCATTGATTATCTTGCTAAGCCAGCTGATGCAGAAGATGTTGAAAAGGCATTACTTGCAGATCCTGCAAAAAAAGCTGCTCCTCCAGAAAATCCAATGTCTGCAGATAGAGTGAAATGGGAACATATACATAGAGTATTTGAATTATGTAATAGAAATGTTTCTGAGACTGCAAGAAGATTGAAAATGCATAGAAGAACTCTGCAAAGAATTCTCTCTAAAAGATCGCCTAGATAAAACTTCTAATTTTTATAATTTGTTTTGTTACTAAAGCTAAAAGTACTACTTTAAAAATTTCTGCAAGTAGAAATGGTTTGGCTCCTAATGCTATAATTGGTTTGTCCCATCCAATAAGAGTTCCCAACCATAATAATCCCAATATATAGATTGTTGAAGTAGCTACTGTAAGCTTAACTAAAACCATCAAAAAATTATCTTTACTATTTATTTTTGAAGCTAAATATCCTGCAGTTAAAAAACCTATTAAATATCCCATAGTTGGACCTGTAAAATAAACTAATCCAACACCTTTTTCTGGGGAATTTGAAAAAACAGGCAAACCTAAAATCCCTTCAAACAAATATAAACCTATACTTGCAAGTCCAATTTTGTATCCAAGACTAACACCTAAAAATAAAACTACAAATGTTTGCATAGTCATTGGAACGGGATAAAAAGGTATTTTAATTTTAGCTGAAATTGTCAGTGCTATAGATCCAAGTATTATTGCTAACACAGTTTTTATTAATTTAGTTTGAGATATGTTTTTGGTTAACTCCATAAAAAGAATGATACTATCAAACTTTAAAATAATCTAGACATAATTAACGATCAAAAAAAAGTAAATTTTTTTATATACAGATTTTAATACGCCTGTAATATTTAATGATATTTTAATGGATAAAATTCAAAAAACAGATCATTTTTACCTTATTGATGGCTCAGGTTATATTTTTAGAGCTTATTATGCACTACCACCATTAACTAGAAAAAGTGATGGATTGCCAACAGGAGCTGTAAGTGGATTTTGTAGTATGCTTTTTAAATTACTTGAAGATTCAAAATCTGATCAAAATTTACAAAAACCAACTCATTTTGCAGTAATTTTTGACTCTGCAAGAAAGACATTTAGAAATGATATTTATAGCGATTATAAAGCCAATCGTTCAGAAGCTCCTGATGATTTGGCGCCTCAATTTGAGTATATCAGAAAATCAGTATTAGCTTTTAATTTACCCTCAGTAGATTTACCCAACTATGAAGCAGATGATTTAATTGCAACATACGTTGAAAAAATACTCAAGAAAGGTGCTAAAGTTACTATCGTTTCATCAGATAAAGATTTGATGCAATTATATAAAAAAGGGGTTCGTATTTTTGACCCTATGAAAAATAAATTTATTTCAGAAGAAGACATCCAAACAAAATTTGGAGTGGATGCTTCAAAAGTAATAGACGTACAATCTCTTGCTGGTGATAGTAGTGATAACGTTCCAGGTGTACCAGGAATTGGTGTTAAAACGGCTGCAGAATTAATCAATAAGTATGGAACTTTAGAAAAACTTTTAAAATCAGCTGGTGAAATAAAACAAAACAAAAGAAGAGAAACTTTGATTGAAAATAAAGACAAAGCATTAATTAGCAAACAACTTGTAACTTTAATGAAAGATGCTCCAATTGATAGAGAGTTAGATGAATTTAAGTTAAAAGAAATAGACAAAGATAAGCTCTATGCATTTTTAAGAGAGATGGAGTTTAACCGACTTTTAAGTTCAGTCATTTCTGCATATGGTGAACCTAAATTATCAGGTACACCCAATGAGTCAAAATCACCAGAGAAGCAGCAGACAATTAATAACAAAAATTATCATTTAATAAAAAATTCTGACGAAATTGATGAATGGATAAAAGAAGCTGAAGAAGCAGGAGAGGTTGCGGTAGATACCGAAACAAATTCTTTAGATCCTCATCAAGCAGATTTAGTAGGTGTTTCTTTATGTTCTAAGATTGGTAAAGCTTGTTATATTCCAATTGGACATAAATCATCAAAATGTATTGATAAAAAAATTGTCATAAAAAAACTAAAACCTTTATTAGAAGACCCTAGTGTTAAAAAGATTGGTCAAAATATTAAGTTTGATTTTATAGTTTTATATAAACAGGGAATAACAATTTCATCAATGGAAGATACAATGCTTATGTCATATGTATTGGATGCTGGAAAAAATAGACACAACATGGACACACTATCTGAAATTCATTTAGGCCACAAAACAATTTCTTTTAAAGAGATTGTTGGAACTGGAAAAAAAGAGATAAATTTTAGCGATGTAGAGATTGATAAAGCCAAAGAT
>JAFJTK010000013.1 GCA_017880265.1 Candidatus Pelagibacter sp.
ATTCAAAAGATAGAAATTTAGATACCCATTTAGATCCTAAAGAATGGAATGATTTAATTAAAAAAAAAGATACTCATATTATTGATACAAGAAAACCTTTCGAATTTGATGTTGGAACATTCAAAAAGTCAGTTAATCCTGATGTTAATAATTTTAGAGATTTTCCAAAATACTTAAATAAACTTAAAAAAGATAAACCAGTGGCTATGTTTTGCACTGGAGGAATTAGATGTGAAAAGACTTCGGTATATTTAAAAAAGAAAGGTTTTAAGAACATATATCAATTAAATGGTGGCATTTTAAACTATCTAAAAAAGATAAAAGAAAAAGATAGTTTATGGAAAGGAGAATGTTTTGTTTTTGATAACAGAATCAGCCTTAAACACGGTTTAAAAGTTGGAACTTATTTTATGTGTAGTGGATGTAGAAAACCTATTGCTCCTAAAGATAAGAAATCAAAAAAATATGAAGAAGGTGTTTCTTGCCCAAATTGTCACGATAATTTAACTGAAACTCAAAAAGCAAGATTTCGAATGAGACAAAAACAAATAAACCTTGCTAAAAAGAGTGGATCAAAGCATATATTCCAGAAAGAATTTAAATAAAATATTTTGTCTAAACAAATAAATTTAACCAAAGATCCTATTTGGGATCTTCTTAGAAAAGTAACAATACCTGCAAGTGTAGGATCGTTATTTCAAACTTTCTATAATTTAGTTGATACTTGGTTTGCAGGTAGAATTTCAGCTGAAGCAATAGGTGCAATAGCAAAATCATTTCCAATATATTTTGTAATTATAGCAGTTGGTGTTGGAATAGGTGCTGCAACAAATGCTTGTATTGGTAATTTATTAGGTGAGAAGAAAATTAATAAAGCTTCTTTGTTTATTGCTCAATCGGTAGTATTTGCAATTGTAACCTCAGTAATTGTTACTTTATTTGGATTAAATGTATCAAATTTTCTTTTAGGAGTAATGGGATCTGATGCTGCTAGTATTGCTTTAACTAGAGAATATTTAGATATCATTTTTTACGGTACCTTTATTGTAATGATACAAATTTCTTTAAATGGAGCTTTAAATGCTCAAGGAGATACCAAAAGTTATAGAAATGTATTAATTTTTAGTTTCTTTTTAAATATTTTTTTAAATCCTTTATTTATTTGGGGATATGGATTTGTTCCTGCTTTTGGAATTGGTGGTCTTGCTATAGCAACTGTAATTTCTCAATCTATTGGAACATTTTATTTAGCTTATAAAATTAACTCATGTAAATTAAGAAAATATTTATACATACAATGTTTCATTCCCAAACTTGATATGTTGAGAGAATTATTTTCTCAAGCATTACCAATAATGTTCAGCATGTTATTTATAGGTGTTGGTATATTTAATATTTTATATTTTATTGGTCAATTTGGAGAAATGGCTACAGCTGGATATGGTTCTGCTTTAAGAGTAGAGCAAGTTTTTCTTTTACCTGTTATTGGTCTTAATACAGCTGTACTTTCAATTGGCGGACAAAACTTTGGAGCAAAAAAATTTAATCGAATAAGAGAATTATATTCAAAGGCTCTTTTGTTTGGATCTTCATTTATGGTTGGGGCTGGAATTATATTATTTTTTGGAGCAGAATTTTTTGTATCTCAATTTACAGACAATTTGGAAGCAATTAAACATGGAGCAATTTATCTTAAAGTTGCAGCATTAATTGGTCCAATTTATCCAGTATTCTTTATCACGACAGCAGTGTTTCAAGCTCTTAAAAAACCTATCTACAGTCTTTACTTAAGTATTCTGAGATTAACTGCATTTCCTTTTTTAGCTTTATGGTATG
>JAFJTK010000063.1 GCA_017880265.1 Candidatus Pelagibacter sp.
TATGAATTAGAAAAAAATGTAAACCTTGTAAAATTTGAAAGAAATAGAATTGAAATTTCTTTTAATGATAATTTAGATAAAGATTTCGTAAAAGATCTTTCCTCAAAACTTTATGAATGGACTGGAGAAAGATGGATAATTACGTTTAGTAAATCTAAAGGTGAGATGTCGGTTAAAGAAAAACAAAAAAATAAAAAAGATGAATTAATGAATGAAGTTAAAAGTTTAGAAATTTATAAGCAAGTAATGGAAAAATTCCCTGATGCAGAACTTATAGATGTTAAGTTGAACGAAAAAAAAGAGGATTAAAATGACTGATTTTACAAAGATTTTAGATAAGGCCAAAGAGCTAGAGGCTAAGATGAAAGAAAGCCAAGAAAAAATTAAAGAAATTAAAGCTGAAGGAGTTTCAGGCTCTAATTCGGTTAGAATTACTCTTGATGGCGAAGGTGAAATGCAAAAAATTGAATTATCTGAAGAAATAATTAAGGAAGATAAAACGATAATTGAAGATTTAATTGTTGCTGCGCATAATAGTGCAAAATCACAACTAAAAACAAAGACCACTGAAGAGATTTCAAAAGCCACGGGAGGGTTTGGAATTCCTGGTTTTAAATGGCCGTTATAATTAATGCAAAATATTAGTGAGATTGAAGAATTAATTAAATTAATTTCAAAGCTTCCAGGTCTAGGACCAAAGTCAGCAAAAAGAATAGTTCTTAAACTTATTAATAATCGAGATGAATTGGTAAAACCTATGGCTAGTACACTAGCTCAAGTTTACAAAAATGTAACCAGATGTAATTCGTGTGGTTCATTAAAATCAAATTTAAATGGTTGTGTTAATTGCGAAAGTTTAAAAGAAAAATACACAAAGATTTGTGTTGTTGAAGATATTGCCGATCAGTGGTCAATTGAAAACTCTAATATTTTTCAAGGATACTTTCATATTTTAGGAGGAACAATTTCTTCTGTTGGCCAAAGAAAAGAAGATCTTTTAATTAACTCTTTGGTCGAGAGAGTAAATAGAGACAATATAGAGGAAGTTATTCTTGCAACAAGTGCAACTGTTGAAGGACAAACTACAGCTTATTATATACAAGACAGTTTAAAAAATACTAATGCAAAAATTACTAAATTAGCTCAAGGATTACCAGTAGGTGGTGAGATTGAGAGCTTAGATGATGGAACGTTGTTTTCAGCTTTTAAAAATAGATCTAACTTAAATTCTAATTCAGATTAAGTTTCTTTTTTAATCTATTTTGATGTAGCAATGGTTCAGTATAGCCTGAGGGCTGCTCTTTACCTTTAAAAATTAAATCACACGCTGTTTTAAATGCTAAAGATCGATCAAAGTCATCACTCATTTTAACATATTTGGGGTCACCTTTATTTTGATCGTCTACAATTCTTGCCATTTCTTTCATTATTTCTGTAACTTGAATTTTAGTGGTTATTCCGTGATGTATCCAATTTGCAATATGTTGTGATGAGATTCTAAGCGTTGCTCTATCTTCCATCAGTCCAACATTATTTATATCTGGAACTTTTGAACATCCTACGCCTTGATCAATCCATCTAACTACATAACCTAATAATGTTTGTGCTGAATTTGATATTTCATTGTTGATGTCCTCAACTGACCAATTTGGTCTATTAGCAACAGGAACTGTTAAAAGGTCATCTAGTTTTGCTTTTTCTCTTTTTGCAATATTTTTTTGTTCATTAAAGATGTTTATTTCGTGATAATGTAATGAATGCAAAGCAGCTGCAGTGGGGGACGGAACCCAAGCACAATTAGCTCCAGCTTTTAAATGTCCTGTCTTCTGTTCCATCATATCTTTCATTTTATCTGGCATTGCCCACATTCCTTTTCCAATTTGAGCCTTTCCTGATAAACCGCATTTTAATCCAACATCAACATTGTTATTTTCATATGCTAAAATCCATTTAGAAGATTTCATATCTCCTTTCTTGATCATGGGTCCAGCTTCCATTGAAGTGTGCATTTCATCACCTGTTCTGTCTAAAAATCCAGTGTTAATAAAGAAAACCCTATTTTTTAAAGTTCTAATACACTCTTTTAAATTTGAAGATGTTCTTCTCTCTTCATCCATGATTCCTATTTTGCAAGTATATTTTTTCAAGCCTAATACTTCTTCTACCTTAGAAAAAATTAAATCTGTAAATGCAGTTTCATCTGGTCCATGCATTTTTGGTTTAACTATATAAATTGATCCTGCTCTAGAATTTGTTTTATTTTTTAAATCATGAATTGCTGCAGCTACTGTTATAAATGCATCCATAATGCCTTCAGGCACTTCGTTACCATTAGATAAAATTATCGAAGGATTTGTCATTAAATGACCCACGTTTCTAACTAATAATAAACTTCTTCCATGTAATTTAAGTCCTTTACCATCTTTTGAAATGTAACTTCTATTTGGATTTAGTTTTCTTTCAAATAATTTTCCATCTTTTTCGAACTGTGTTTTTAGGTCACCCTTCATCAAACCAAGCCAGTTTCTATAACAAACAACTTTATCTTCAGCATCCACTGCTGCCACACTATCTTCGTTATCACAAATTGTTGATACAGCAGCTTCTAAAATAATATCACTAATCCCTGCATGATCTTGTTGAGCACTGAACGCTCTTGGGTCTCTTAAAATTTCTATATGCAGGTTGTTATTTTTTAATATAATTGCAGAAGGGTTATCAGCTTCACCTCTATGACCAATAAATTTTTCATCTTCAGATAAATCAAATATATCAGCTCCTTTCAAAACTTTTAATTTGCCTTCTTTAACAGCAATACTTGTAATTTTATGCCAACTAAGATTTTTAAGTGGAAAATGCTTATCTAAAAAATCCCTTGAATATTTAATTACCATCTCTCCTCTCAAAGGATCGTATCTTTCCGATACACTGTCTTCAGATTGTTCTATGACATCAGTTCCATATAGACTATCATATAAACTCATCCATCTTGCATTTGCTGCATTGAGAGCATAACGGGCATTCATAATTGGTACGACTAGTTGAGGTCCAGCTATTTTAGTTATTTCATCATCCACATTTTCTGTTTCAATTGAAAAATCTGCTCCTTCTTCTTTTAAATATCCAATTTCGTATAAAAATTTTTTATATTCATCTAGTTTAATTTCATTGCCTTTATTTTTAATATGCCAATCATCAATTTTTTTTTGTAAAGTTTCTCTTATGTTAATTAGCTCTCTATTTTTTGGCTCAAGTTCGTTAACAGTTTTTTCAAATCCTAACCAAAATTGATCAGTCGAAACACCTGTATCTGTTAGCAGTTCTTCATTAACAAAATTTGACAAGCTTTCTGAAACTTTAAGAGTATTAATATTTATATATTTATCTGGCATAGCACTTTTGTTACCCCATCTGTATTTTTGCCTGAGAGTTTTGCTCCTTCGGCGGAAATGAATCTCTTTCCAGAGTGTTATGCTTTGATCGGTCCTTTTGCCTGAGAGTTTCCGGGGTGGTTGCTCCTTCGGCGCTAAAATGCAGTTAGTCTCTCCCGATTTGAAATTTGTATCGTTTAAAAATTTTAAGTCAATTAATAATACTAAAAAATATTTTTAAGTATCATTTTATTGCCTTTTTTATAATTTAAGTTTCTATTATAAACAAATCATGAAGAATTATCTTAATTTTGAAACAGATATTAAAAACTTAGAATCTGAAATAGAGAAGTTAAAAGACCCCTATAATCAGGATGGTCTCTCAGAGGTGGACACTCAAAAAATATCTAGCACACAGGCTGAGCTTGATGAGAAATTAAAAGACATTTACTCAAATCTAGATCCTTGGCAAACCACAATGGTTGCTCGTCATGAAGATAGACCAAAATCTAAATTTTTTATTGATAATTTGTTTGACGATTTCATTTCTTTGTCAGGGGATCGTTTCTACGGGGAGGATAAATCTGTTTTAACAGGATTTGCTAAGTTTAATGGCACATCAGTTTTAGTAATAGGTCAGGAAAAAGGTGAAAATTTAGAGTCAAGAATTGAAAGAAATTTTGGAATGATGAGGCCTGAGGGGTATCGTAAAACAATTCGACTAATGAATTTAGCAAATAAATTTAATATCCCAATAATATCATTCATCGATACACCAGGAGCATATCCAGGTGTAGGAGCGGAAGAAAGAGGTCAGGCAGAGGCTATTGCTAAATCAATTGAATGTTGCATGGAACTAAGTGTTCCAACTTTGGCAATTATTATTGGAGAAGGAGGTTCTGGAGGCGCAATTGCTTTAGCCTCATCTAATAAAGTTATTATGTTAGAAAATGCTATTTATTCTGTAATTTCTCCAGAAGGGTGTGCAACTATTTTGTGGAGAGATCCAAAAAAAATGCTTGATGCTGCAAAAGCAATGAAACTTTCTGCAAAAGATTTGTTAGAATTAAAAGTTATTGATGAAATTATTCCTGAGCCACTTGGCGGCGCTCATAGAGATAGAGATCAAATGTTAGAAAGTTTAAAAGAATCAATATCAAAAAATTTAAACTATTTTAAAGATTTATCCTCTGAAGAAATAATGAATGAAAGAAAAAATAAATTTTTAAAAATTGGAAGAAATCAAGGGTTTATTAGTAACTCTGAAGATTTAAGCACTCTAACAATTAAAAATAATAATTTTGAAAAAATTTTAAAATCAAAAAAAGTTTTAATTGGATCAATAATTGCAGGTTTAGCTATATTGATTACTATTTTTAGTTTGCTCTAAAATTATAATGCACCACAGCAATGCTTAAATTTTTTACCTGAACCGCATGAGCAAGGTTCGTTTCTACCAATTTTTTTACCACTTTTAATTTGATCTACCATTGATTCTTTTCTTTCTTCCTGTTGCTCAGTGACAACTTTTAAATTCATTAAAATTGTTACAAAATCTAATTTTAATTTTTCAAGAAGATTAGAAAATAAATCAAAAGCCTCTTTTTTATACTCAACCAAGGGGTCTCGTTGTCCATAGGATCTAAGTCCAATTACTTGTCTTAGTTGTTCAAGATATTGAATATGAGATTTCCAGTTAAGATCAATTGATTGCAAGAAAATTCGTTTTTCAATTTCTTTTGCATGATCTTCTCCTAAAATTTTTATTCTCTCATCTCTAGATTCTGAAAATTTGTTAATAATTTTTTCTTTTAACTCACCATCTTTTGCAGAAATTAATGATTTTAATTCTGACTCATCAAAACTTTTACCAACAATCTGTTTTAGGCGATTACTAAACTCATTACTTTTAGGATTCGATAAACTTTGGATTTTTAATTTGATGATATCATCAATTATTTCTTTTAAAAACTCATCAGAATAATCAAATATGCTTTGACTATTCATTGCATTTTTTCTTTGAGAAAAGACTACATGCCTTTGATCATTCAAAACATTATCAAATTTTATTAAGGTTTTTCTAATATCAAAGTTTCTAGCTTCTACCTTTTGTTGAGCTCTTTCAAGAGCCTTATTAATCCATGGGTGATCAATACTTTCTCCATCTTTAAGTCCTAACTTTTCAAGCATTTTATTCATAGACTCAGATCCAAAAATTCTCATTAAATCGTCTTCAAGACTAACATAAAAAATAGAACTACCTTCATCACCTTGTCTTCCAGCTCTTCCTCTTGCTTGATTATCAACTCTTCTAGACTCCATTCTCTCTGTTCCAACTACAAATAAGCCACCTAGGGATTTTATTTTGTTTTTGTCTATTTGAAGTTGAGCCTCTTCGATGGATCCTTTTTTACCACCTAGTTGAATATCCACACCTCTTCCAGAAATACTAGTTGTAATGATTACTGATTTTTCTTTACCCGCATTAGCTATAATATCTGCTTCATTTTCATGATTTTTAGCATTTAATACAACATGTTTAATATTTTTTTTGTTTAACAGGGTTGAGTAAATTTCAGACTTATTAATACTGGATGTGAAAATTAATATTGGTTGGCCAGCGTTATGACGCTCAACAATTTTTTCTATAATTGCATTATTTTTTTCATCTTCGGTTCTGAAAATTTGATCATTATAATCTTTTCTAATCATTTCATTATTAGTTGGAATAATCACAACAGCTAAACCATAGATTTCAAAAAATTCTTCAGATTCAGTTGCGGCAGTTCCAGTACATCCAGATATTTTTTTATAAAGTTTAAAATAATTTTGATATGTTATTGAAGCCAAGGTTTGATTTTCTGCTTGAATATTTATTCGCTCTTTTGCTTCTAAAGCTTGATGTAGACCATCTCCAAACCTTCTACCTTCAAGTATTCTGCCAGTTAGTTCGTCTATAATTTTTAAGCTTTCATCTTTTACAATATAATCTTTACCTTTTTCGAATAAATGATTAGCTCGAAGAGCTTGATTGACATGATGAACTAAATGTAAATTTTCTGGATCATAAAAGTTATTATTTTTTAAAATTCCAGCAGTAGAAAAAATTCTTTCTACATTATTTATTCCATCATTAGTTAAAAGAATACTTTTTTCTTTTTCATCTATTTCATAATCTTTATCACTCAACTGTCTTACCAGTTTATCAATAGCAAGATACTGAGCAGTTTTATCTTCAGCAGAACCTGATATGACTAGTGGAGTTCTAGCTTCATCGATAAGACAAGAATCTATCTCATCTACTATAGAAAATGAATGTTCTCTTTGAACCATTTCATTCTCTGAGAATTTCATATTATCTCTTAAGTAATCAAAACCAAGTTCACTATTGGTTGCATATGTGATGTCACAATTATAATTTCTTTTTCTTTCATGATCATCTTGGTCGTT
>JAFJTK010000066.1 GCA_017880265.1 Candidatus Pelagibacter sp.
CAACTTTAAATTTTAATTTATAGCTACCTTAGCTATCATACCGACATCATAATGACCCGGTACATTACAGGCAATTTCTAATGCTACTTTATCTTTAAATTTCCAAATAATTTCACCTTGCGTACTAGGTTCTAATAAAACACTGTTAGGGTCATCATGAGTCATTGGGCCATCTCCCATATCCATTTTCATAGCTTCTTGATTAATACGGTCTGCTTCTAAAGCACCATTCTCAACCATCATTATCATTTCTTCTTGGTGTTTTATGTGCATTTCAGCTGTACCAATATTAAATTCATGAACTAATTCTCCTTTATTTTTAACAATAAAACGAACGGTTTCACCAGGTATTATGGAAAAATTTTCAGGTTCATAATAATTATCAAACATTGTCACTTCAATGGTTCTACTAACATCGCTAGCTTTTCCAGGTTCTCCTGCGTGACCACCAGAATGCTCTCCCGCTGCATGAGCCAATGATGTTGATAAAGCTGCTAATAAAATTGATATAGAAAATATAGATTTTAAATTCATAATATATTTTTGCTTACTCCTTAATTGTTAATAAATTTTATTCTTTAAAAACAAAATTTATGGTTAAAGAAAGATGTTTTAGACTCTCCACCTACTAGAGAGTCAAGTTAATATTAAGGGTTTAAATTTATAATATTGCTTAGTATAATCGTTTAGAAATATTAGTTTTTATTCTTTAAAATAAAGTTTAAAGTAAAAATTATAAAATTTACACAAAGCAGAGAATCAAATGAAAATTAGTGAAGCTGCAAATAGAATCAAAGTTCCAATTAAAAAAATAAGATATTACTCTGATATTGGACTTATTACACCCAGTAGAGTTAATAATGGCTATAGGGATTTTACAGAAAACGACTTAATAAAACTTCAATTAATAGTAAAATCAAGATCTTTTGGTTTTTCTATAAAAGAGTGTTCAACGTTAATAAAATTATTTGAAAACAAAAGTAGATATAGCAAGGATGTTAAGGAAATTGCTGTACTAAAAATAAACGATATTGAAAACAAAATTAAATCTTTAAATATATTAAAGAAAAATTTACAAAAAATATCCAAACAATGCAAAGGTGATAAAAATTCCAATTGCTCTATTTTAGATAATTTAACATTAATAAATTAAATTATAGTTTTAGACTAACGCGTAATTATTGTTTAAAAGCTTTTATTAATTCATGAAGACTGATTTATATGGTCATGAATACAGAATATTCCCCATCAATAAGCTGGTAAATAACATAAGGTGCTTCTTTATTTCCTGGCATACCAGGTGTCCCCATAGGCATTCCAGGCAAAGCTATGCCGTCAATATCAGGTTGATCTTTTAGTAATTTATTTATCGCTTCAATAGGCACATGACCTTCTATAAAATATTTACCCACAACACTAGTATGACAAGATTGCATTTCTCCTGGAATATTATGTTTTTTTTTAATCAAGTCGAGACTTGTCATATTTGTTTTTTTTACCTTAAACTGTTCTCCTTCAAGAAATGAAACGTATCCATTACAGCATCCACAAGTTGGAGTTTTAAAAACTTCGACAGTATATTTGCTAGTTTTTGCAACGGGAAAAGCATCTTGTTTATTAGTGACAAAGTTAAAAATATAAACAGATGATATTAATAAAACTACTAATATAACTGATATAGAAAATTTAGATTTTAAATTCATAATATTTTTTTAATTCTGTTCATTTTAATTTTTAATATAAACCTTCTACCTACAAGAGAGTCAAATAAAAATTTTGTTACTACTAGGTTACACATATCTTGATAACGTTTGAATAAGATCTAAATCAAATTCTTCATCAGGCGTTTCAGAAGCTAATTTGATTAACTCGTCTTTTAATTTTAAATCTCCTCTGCCCTCTAGTCGTTTTTCAATATTATTCATATTAGTTATCAGTTCGTTGATTGTTAAAAATTTCCTCTCCTAATTTCTCTACCTGGAGTTTTTTTTTAAATTCTTGTAACTCTTGTTCTGCCTCTTCTCTTTTTTGCCAAGATCGAACTAAACTTTTATGTTTTTTATGTATTTCATCTGTCAATTCCCAAATATAGTCTGTTAATCTTTGGTTGGTATAAGCTAATCTTTCATTAGCATTTAAAGTGTTTTCTAAAAGTGTTTCTAACGTATATTTTCTCATGATTGCCCCATCAAGTAAGCTAGACCTGTAGTTTTTAATCGTTGTTTTTCTTTTTCAATATCATCAACTAATTTTAAAAATTTTTTCTCTTGCTTAGCTAGAATTGGATCTATTGGCTCTGCAAGAGAAGTGGGTATTGGATCAATCTTGATATTAGCAGGAGCTATAAAAGTTTTTGTTTTTTTAACTGTTGATATTTTTTTTGATGTATCAGTTGGAAATATTCTTTTTGGCCTAGTTAAATAAGCCTTCATTTGTTTATATTGTCCAATTTTCATTAATAGATCTCTTTATTATTTGGTTTGATATCGTTATTATCCAAGTACTTTTGATACTCATTTCTTGCTTCAGGGAACAGAGGTCGCCAATTTGTTTTAACATCAACAAAACTATTTTGATTAAAACCACCATAGTTTGATTGCCTAATTTGAATATCTTGAGTTTGAATTTGTTTATTTAATCTCTTGGCTCTTCGCTGTTTCGCTACTTCAAATATATCATCCGTAATTTCTGTTATCTGTTCTTCATTTAAACGTCTATTAATCCTAGCAAGTTGTCTTAAATCATTAGTTAATTTTAACTGATGACCATTACGTGCATTATGATACCTGGTGCAGGCCTCAGGGACTTTGCGTCTACGAACTTTAGTTTTTACATCTGGTAACGTGAATTCATCTTTATTTGGACGGGCAGTCTCTTCATTGGAATAAAAATACTTTCCATTTTTTTTAATATACTGACCTTCCAGTTTTCCACTTAAACGTCTTTTTCTAAGTGCTGACGTAGTTATTGAGTTTATTTTTGCAAACTCATTAGCATTAAATTTAAATTTCAAATCCATAATGTCCAATAATATCAAACGTGAATGAAAACGCATTTATGGGACGGAACTTTCTTTTATGAACAAACAGTTTACTGTCGTACTGTCGTAGTAGAAATAAAATAAACTACGACAACTACGACAGTTATTTCTTATATTAACAAATGTCCTCTCCGTTCTCATCTTTCGTTTTAGGCAGACGATAAGTTCCATATTTCAAGCCTTTTATAAGCTCAAAATTATCAGCCATTCTTTGCATTGTTCTAGACATACGCCGACCATCTTTGGAGTTAACTGTTACTCCATAATAGCTAGCAACATCTCTTGGACGAACTTCAGTAACTTTACTTTTAAGTTCAAGCATGGCTTTAACAATTTCTTGTCTATTTTCATTTTTATTGATTAGATCAAGATTGCCTTCATACTTGTATGACATGCTTTCGTTATCCCAAGTTAATGCATATTCGAAGTCCAGAATATCACGTCCACGTCCTTTTAATGACGCTTTAGAGTTTATTCCATCACCTCTATCAAGCATCCACATCGCATCTGTCATTCCTTGAATCCCAACAGATCCTTGGATTTTATCAAAGCTATATTCCTGACTAGCTTTTGATAAATGCGTTATGAAAACAACTGTCAGATTATTTTGAACAGCAAGTTTTTGAATACCATTCATCATCAAGTTGTCTGCATCATATGCAGTACCAGCTGATTTTCCTTGTCTTGGTTTGATCCTTGCTAGAGTATCTATTACAACTAATCTTGGATTATCTTTTGATTTAATCCAATTATATAAACACTCTTCAAAACCAAAACCAAGATGTGGTACCTCACCACCTAAAATAATTTGAGGTTGATGAACTTTTGCAAGACCTAGCTTTTGAACACGATCTTTTATTCTTCGTTTAGAATCTTCTAAACCAAAATAAATAGCATCGCCTTGAACAGTGGGATGACCCATAAACTCAATCCCATTTTGAACAGCGTAACATAACTTTAACGCTGTCCATGATTTCATAGCTTTAGGGCGTCCAGCTAAACAAATAAAGCCTTCAGGTAAAATATCTGAAACGGCCCATTGCATTGGTGGAAGCTCTGTTTGCATTAATGTTGGCATGTCTAAAGCAACAGAATTGAAATCAACAATAGACTTTGTCTTTTCATTACCATCACTGGTTGGAATAGATCCAATTAATGCAAAAAGATTTTTTATTTCTTTTTCATCTGCACCTATATGATTGGCAAAAGATATAAATCCTGAGTTTTTATTCTCTTTATTGTTTGACCTGATATGATTTTGTATCTTTTTGATACTGCAATCTCTGCTATTCGGATCTGTTTTTTGAACAATTTGCCAAATAAAATCCTCTCTTTCAGCATCTGTCCAATCCGTATAACGCTTGATGCATGCATCCAGCTTCAATGCACCTAAGTTAGCTCCAACTTTATAAGAACATAAAGCAACAGCTACATAGACCTTGTTTACTATCTGTTGCAGATTATCAACGAAGATTGGTTTCTGTTTATCAACATAAAACCTTCTCATAACCATAACGTTAGGATTATCTTTTGATGGAGTTCCACCATAGACAACTGTTTGACCTGAGCACCTATGTTCTAGAATAGTTGACCCCTTAAATTTTTTAACATCGTTATCTTTAAGAGATTTATTATTCAGATAGAAATAGTGAGTTATCTCTTCAACATTGTTAGTTATTCTAGCTAACTTCAATGTATTTTGAGGTAACCATAATCTACCAAAATGAACAGCTAAACCACAATCTAGATCAACATCAATTAGATTAGATTGACCTAAATTAATACCAATGTTGCTATCATCTAAAATATCTTCAATTGAATATTTCTTATTTATCCAATTGTGATCATGGGTATGTTTAGCATGAGGGAACAAGGGTACTATTTTATAACCTTGATCTATTATTTTTTTAGCAGCAGCTTTAGTTCTGGTTATCATATAACCTCCCATCAGCTGAGTTATTTAAGATAAGATTGATTGTAATAATCAACCACCCAATTAAATTTTGGGATTTTAGTTTTTCAAACAACATAAGTTGCTCCATTTATTATGTCATGGGAGCCGACCAAAGCTCCCACAACTTTCATAAACGGGACTACAGCATCATAAGCTGAATAATGTTATTGTTATGAAATATGTTGAAATAGATATGAACGTTATCAATGAAACGTCTATGAAATATTCTTGATCCAAATATTTAACACCTTTATTAATTTCTATATTCATAAACACTAAACAAAATTGGTCATCCCGTTAGTTATGAAAAAATTCGTAAGGTGCAATACAGATAGCAATTAAATCTAGCTGTTCTTCCTACTGCTCAAGGTCTTTTTCTTTAAACCTCTCATGGGTGCTTTAGTCTTTATAGTGTTCCGCCCAATTCTCACTGACTTTACTCAGATTAGCTAAATTGATTAAATAATCTGCTTACAAGTTCAATATCATTTAAAGACAATAATTCAATAGACGAAAACCTACATTTTAGAGTCTTTTTCGTAAGAAGATAATTTGACTCATCACAATGCGAGAGAGAAATTAAAATCTTATATTCTAATTAAGTTTCCTGGCTAAATGCTCTGCTGAGATATGTGTATATCTCTTTAATACTTTAAGATCTTTCCATCCCCCTTGCGCTGATATTTCTGTAATGCTCCAGCCATTTATTGAAGCTCTTGTTGCAAAGGTATGCCTTGTTGAATGAAATCTTTTATTAATTCTAGTCCATTTCTTTAACTGTTGCCAATAAAAATCAATCGTATCTCCTCTTTCACAGTTAATTAGCTTCCCACTAATGTTTATTGGTAGTTTTTTAATTTCATCAATTGCTCTTTTAGTTAATCCAACTTTTCTTGACGAACCATTTTTAGTTTCTCTTAGAATGACAGTATATTTATTAAAGTCTATATCCTCTCTTCTAATCTTAAGTATTTCTCCACGTCTTATTCCACAATCTAAACCAAGTATAATAACTAACTTTAACCATTTAGCTTTTGAATGTACTGCTTGTTCTAAAAGAATTTTCTCTTCATCATGTTCAATGACTTCACCTTTAAACTCTGGTTCTCTTAAACGTTTAATAAACTCACAAGGATTGGTCGGAAGGTATATTCCAAGTATTTGTCTTGCATATCTAATAGAGACAGAAACTAACGTTAAATATTTATTAACTGTGCTAGCGTTATAGCTCTCTATCAATTCTTTTTGTAAATCTCTTAGAACTAATGGTGTTATTTTAATAAGTTTAAACCCTGATACCTGATGCCTGCATAACTTTTTAATTTTATATTTTTCAATTTCATAACCTTTCTTATTTATACTTACTTCGTTTAAGTACCGTAATAACAATTCTCTAAGAGTAATCCTGCTAGCAATCGTTAAATCTTCAAAAATACCTTTATCTAATTTATTTTCTTGCTCTCTCCCCCAGCGTTGAGCATCTTCTTTATTTATAAATGTTTTTGATAAGTTTTTAGAATTTTCTCTTCTTATTCTAACTTCCCATTTACCATTTCTCTTTCTATATCCAGCCATATCTATTGACGCCTCAGAGACGCAAAACAGACTAATGCTTCTAGAATGGTAGCGGGAAGTGGAATCGAACCACTGACCTCAGGCTTATGAGTCCTGCGCTCTAACCAACTGAGCTACCCCGCCATTAAATTCACGTTGATTTATAATAGAATTTTTTATTCTTTCAATAAACAATTTAAAAAACTGTTCTTGAATAAATTGATTAAAAAATACTATTTATTCAATTTTTTTAAAATCATTGTA
>JAFJTK010000012.1 GCA_017880265.1 Candidatus Pelagibacter sp.
GGATAATTGAAGAAAGTTGGCATTTCTTTACCATCAAAAATTTGTCTACTATAAATTTCATCACTTAAAATAGTAACGTGAGGATGTTTTTTTAATCCTTCAGCTAATTTATCTATTTCTGACTTTTCAACAAAACTTCCAGTTGGATTGTTAGGATTAATTAAAATTAACAATCTAGTTTTATCAGTTATTAAAGATAAAATTTTATCTGCACTAAATTTTAGATCTTTGTCTTCTGTTAAATCATAAGGGACTGCAGTTGATCCTGTATAATTAATCATAGACTCATAAATTGGAAATGCAGGGGTTGGATGTATAATTTCAGCTCCAGGTTCTCCAAAACATTGAATAGCATAATGCATGGTAGGTTTACCTCCCGGCATAATAGTAATTCTTTCAGGGTCTACTTCGGCATTATATCGTTTTTTAATCCACCTTGTAACTGCTTGTCTGCACTCTAAAATACCATTAGATAAAACGTATCCATGGTGTCCATCGTCTAAAGCTTTTTTAGCAGCCTCAACTACATGTTTTGGAGTTTTGAAATCAGGTTGACCAAGTCCAAGATGTATCATTGGATTTCCAGCAGCTTCTAATTTTTTTGCTTCTGCTAAAACACTAAATGCTGACTCTGTTCCTAAACGATCTAGACTTGCTGCTAATTTCATATTTAATCTCTCCTTATTTCTTATTTTCTATAAATTAATTTTGATCTATTTAATTCTTTAATATTTTTACAACCCATTAATACCATATTTCGGTTTATTTCATCATGCATATTCTGTAAAAGACGTTCAACACCCGGTTGGCCTCCAGCACCTAATGAAAATAAGAACATTTTTCCAAAGCTACATGCGGTCGCACCAGCAGCTAAAGCTTTTAAAACATGTGTTCCTCTTCTAATTCCACCATCTAAAATAATTTCAAGCTTATCTCCTACTGCATCTGAAAGTTCTTTAACTTGATCGAATGGCGATCTGGAGCCATCTAATTGTCTTCCACCGTGGTTTGAAACCATTATAGCAGTGCAACCAATATCAATTGCTCTTTTTGCATCCTCAACTGACATCACACCTTTTAAAGCAAATGGTTTATTCCATTTTTTTACACAATACTCTGCATCCTTCCAGTTCATAGCTGGATCATATTGTTCATTAATATATTCAATTACTGACTTTGCAATATTAGTTCCTTTATCTGTTTTCTTAGCAACATTAGATAATTCAAATTTTTTATGAGTAAAATAATTAAAAACCCACTCAGGTCTCATTGCAAAACTCATTAAACTTTGAAGAGTAAGTTTTGGAGGAGTAGTAAAACCTGTTCTGTGATCTCTTTCTCTATTTCCAGCAACTAATGTATCTACTGTTAAACACATCCCATCATAGCCAGATGTTCTACATCTCTCAATTAAATCGTCAGTAATTGATTGATCTTTATGAACATAGAGTTGAAATAATTTTGGACCTTTAGAAATTTCAGCAATTTCCTCAATGGTATTATTTGCCATTGTGGACATACTATAAAAGGTTCCAAACTTTTCTGCTGCTCGAGCTGAAGCTTTATCTCCATCGTGGTGATAAAGTCTTTGCATGGCTGTTGGTGATAAAAATAATGGCATATCAATTTTTTTACCAAAAACAGTAGTTGATAAATCAGGTTTACCTA
Organism: Candidatus Pelagibacter sp.; assembly: GCA_017880265.1. Next base: position 1,669 of record JAFJTK010000012.1, read on the forward strand.
CACTAGCCAAGACATTAGGAATTAAATCACAATCATTAAATGCATCGGTATTTCTTTTGAGAGTAGCCTCATCATCTGCACCACCGTCAATATAGTGAAAGATAGGTGATGGTAATCTTTTTTTTGCTAATTTTCTAAAGTCA
>JAFJTK010000110.1 GCA_017880265.1 Candidatus Pelagibacter sp.
TAAATTAGCTTCATTTTTATCACTAAATATAGCACCTTGATTTGCCGCAGTTTCAATAATTATAGATTTTATGATTATTGGTTCAAAGACTGACCAAACTAACAAAAAAACCAAAGCTGGAATTGAACACCATAATACTAAATAGTATCCATAAAATTTTGGTAGAGCATTTAATTTAATATTATTTTGTACTGAAATACTTTTAGTTTTTGATCTTCCATAAAAAAATAATGATAAAGAAAATATGGTTATTAAAAAAATAAGTATGAAATTCATTTAAAAAACTGATACCGCGTAATTGTTACAAAATTGTTACAAACTAACTTGTTGATTGTATTAAAAAAAAAGGCCAGCAAAAGCTGGCCTTTTTCTGTGGATAAGTCTAAATCTATTTAATGCTTATTGTCTTTAAATCTAAAGCTGCTGTTCTAGTTATTTTATATTTATCAGAAGCCAATGGGACTAATCCTATCTTTGCCAGATATCCTCTATTACTCATAGCTTTTTTAGATGTGAACTCCTTAAGAAATTCTTGAATTCCAGGAATTACACCAATATGTGCTTTCTTAACATAAAAGAATAAAGGTCTTGCTATTGGATATGAATAATCCTGAATACCCTCTAAAGATGGCTGAACACCATCAATTGAAGAAGCTTTAATTTTATCTTTGTTAGCTACAAGATAACTATATCCAAAAAAGCCAAAAGCATCAGGATTTGAAGATAGTTTTTGAATTATTAAAGTATCATTTTCCCCTGCTTCAACCGCATAACCATCCTCTCGAATTTTAGCACATTCTTTTTTAACATTTTTACCTGTAGTCTCATGAAGTGATTTAGCAGTTTTTGTGCAACCTTTAACCATTACTAAAGAATTCCAAGCATCTCTAGTACCTGATGTAGGGGGAGCAATTAAAATTTCAATTTTTTTATTAGGAAGATTTGAATCAATATCAGTCCAATTCTTATAAGGATTTTCTACAAGCTGACCATCAACATCAACCTTTGCTGCTAAAGCTCTCCAAAGTTGTTCTTTTGTAAAGTTAGCGTCTGGAGCACTAACTGCATGAGCGAAAGAAATACCATCATTGCCTACTATAATTTCAATAATATCAGTCACACCATTTTTTTCACATAATGCTTTTTCTTTTGGCTTAATTGCTCTTGAAGCATTAGTAACATCTGGGTGATTAGCACCAACACCAGCGCAAAACAGTTTCATACCACCCCCAGTTCCAGTACTTTCAATTACAGGTGTTTTGAATTTTCCACTTTTACCAAACTTTTCAGCAACAACAGTTGCATATGGATAAACAGTAGAAGATCCTACTATTTTAATTTGATCTCTTGAGTAACTTGTTGTTGTAAAACTTAGCACCAAAAGAAATCCTAATAATGTATTAATTAATCTATTCATAATTTTCCTTTATTTTAGATTTAACATACGCAACTATTTAAATCTGATTCTTAAATATTTTATTAAAGGAAGGTTAAAGTTTTATTACAATGACTAACTTTTTAGTTGTATTACAAAGCGTTAAATTTAATATCAATTGTAGTTCCTTGATTTTCGACACTGATAATGTCCATTTCTGCTCTATGCTGAGATACTAAATGTTTAACAATAGCTAGCCCCAAACCAGTCCCTCCAACACTACGACTTTTGCTTGGATCTACAGTAAAAAAACGTTCAGTAATTCTATGTATCGATTCTTTAGGTATACCAATACCTTGATCTGCAACTGAAACAATATTTAAGTCACCTTCTTTTTTAAATGTAATTGATACTTCTTTATTTTTGTCAC
>JAFJTK010000011.1 GCA_017880265.1 Candidatus Pelagibacter sp.
ATAAATAAAGTAAGTAGTGGATCTCCTCATATAGTTGATGTGTTAGATTCCAAGAGAATTGCTTTGGTAATTAATACAGGGGGTGGAAACTCTGAGCATAGATTAAATGATGCAATTGCCCTTAGAAGAGCTACACTAAAAAACAAAGTTCCATATTGTACAAACATGTCTACTGCACAAGCTTGTTTGCAAGCAATCAAATCACTTAAAACTAAAAAATTAGAAGTCACTTCTCTTCAGGATATTTAAGAATTTACTTTCCAGTCAGTTTCAAAAGTTACATAATTTACTTGAATGCAACGTCTCTCTTTAACTATTGTTTTCTTTTCCATACCATGCCAAGTATTTGGGCCACTGGTAAACATATAGCCGTAGTTATTTTTATAAGGAACGGTTTTAACCTTTTCTAATTTTTCATTATAAAAATCTGTACCTAAATCCTCAGATTCGTTAGCGTTATTCACAAATATTAAGCCAGACATAAGTTTTTCTTTAATATCACAGTGAGGCTTTAACCAAAATCCTTCTCGATCACAAATAACTTCAACTCTAACGTATGAATTAGACAAATCTTTATTAATCATTTTTGAAATAGTTTGATGAACTTCTTTAGATTGAAGTTCGTTTATAAATTTTACGAGATTTGGAAATTGATTTTGATTTTCTTTAGTCACAAAACATCTAAATTTAATTGCCTCCCCTCCTGAAGCTATCCCCTCTCTGAATTCTGCAGCACCACCATCGATTGCTCTAGTTCCATCATAGTTAAGATTGTGCTTACTCACATCTGGTATGTCAGCTTTAACAATTTCTTCAATTGCTCCATCTGTAAGTGCATTATGATATTCCCAATGATCGAAGGGGAAATCATGTTTTTTTGATTGAGTTTGAATTGAATTTAAAAATGACATTAAGAACTAATTTTTTGTTTGATAATACTTGCCACTCTATTCGTTTCATCTAGCTTTTGATAGTTCCAATTTTCTACTTCTTCACCTAGATTTCGAGTAATATTTAATTCTCTAAATAAATTTCTAAATCTTTGAAATCTTTTGTCATTTTTTTTAGGCAAAATACTAGCTATATAAATTGGTTTTCCTGTTAAAGCTGCTTCTGAAATCATCGAACTTGAGTCACAGGTAACTATAATATTTTCTGAAATTGCGAGAGCTGATAAATATGCTTTTTTATCAACATCCATTATTACCGTATGATTATCGCCAAAAAATTCTTTGGCATAATGAATAGTATTTATTGGTGTTCTCATTGATGGAATTACAACTAATTGAAAATCATGTTTTTTTAATAATTTATATATAGATGTAAAAATATGTTTAATGTTTTTAGTTGAATAATCATAATACTTAGTTGGACCACCCATAATTAAAGTCCAAACTTTTCTTTCATCTTTTTTAATTAATGATTTAAGATAATCTTCATTTTCACTAATTTCATTTTCAGTAAGGTAATGAATGGCACCCTTTGTATTAATAACATTTTGACCCTCAAGCGCGTCATGTTCTGGCGCAACAATATAATCAAAATGATTTAAATCCACTTTTGGATCTTGAATGTGAATATTAAATACTTTTTTAGTAGCTGAATTTTTTAAATGAATTGAGGGAATAACACTTTTGCGACCACAAGAAATTATGACATCAAAATCATCATGGTTAATATTTTTGTAAACATCTTGAGAAATGGGTGTAAGTTTTGGAGGAATCATTTTCCAGAAACTATTTAGTTCAACTGTGTGGTGTGTAAAATCAATATCTAAAGCTTTAGCCAAACCTTCAACTTGG
>JAFJTK010000172.1 GCA_017880265.1 Candidatus Pelagibacter sp.
CTTTTGCTCTATTATTAGGTCTATCGATTTCAATTACTTCGCCTTCTTTTTTTTTGTCTTTACCTGTTAAAACTCTTACTTTTAAACCTTTTTTAATCATTTTATAAAACCTCCGGTGCTAATGAAATTATTTTCATTTGCCCTCTGCTTCTTAATTCTCTAGTTACAGGACCAAAAATCCTAGTTCCTACCGGTTCTCCTTTGTCATCAACTAAAACGGCAGCATTGTTGTCAAATTTAACTTTTGAACCATCATTTCGGTGAATCCCTTTTTTAACTCTTACTACAACCGCTTTATGTACCGTACCTTTTTTTACTTTACCTTTTGGTATTGCTTCCTTAACAGCGATTACAATTGTATCACCAATACTTGCGTATCTTCTTTTAGATCCACCAAGTACTTTTATGCACTCTATTCTTTTAGCACCTGTATTATCTGCTACTTGCAACTCTGTTTGTACACCAATCATTATTTATTATTCTCCATTACTTGGAATTTTTTATTTTTTGAAAAAGGTTTGCTTTCTATAATTGAAACTTTATCACCTGTTTTAAATTTGTTATTTTCGTCATGCGCGTTATAGTTTTTTCTAACTTTAATAACTTTTTTAAGCACTGGATGTGAATATTTTCTTTCAACCATAACAGTTATAGTTTTGTTTGGCTTATCACTTATAACTACTCCAGTTAATATTTTTTTAGGCATTAATTTTTCCTTTTAATATAGTTTTTAATCTTGCTATTGTTTTCTTTGTTTCACCAATTTTTGCTGGATTTGTTACCTGTGAATTCATCTTTTGAAATCTAAAATTAAAAAGATCTTTCTTTAATTTATCGATATTTTTGATCATTTCATCCTTCGACAATTTTTTAATTTCTTGTTTTTTCATATTAAGCAAACCTCTTAATAGTTTTAGTTTTTATCGGTAATTTAGCTGATGCTTTATATAAAGCTTCTTTAGCTATTTGTTCTGATACTCCATCAACTTCAAATAAAATTCTACCCGGCTTAACTCTGCAAGCAAAGAATTCTGGATTTCCTTTTCCTTTACCCATTCTTACTTCAATAGGTTTTTTAGATACTGGAATGTTTGGAAATACTCTAGTCCACACTCTTCCTTGTCTCTTCATATGTCTTGTTAATGCTACTCTAGCAGCTTCAATTTGTTTTCCAGTAATTCTCTCTGGCTGCAAAGCTTTTAAAGCAAAGGCACCATAGTTTATGCTGCTAGCTCTTGTTGCAGTCCCATGGATTCTTCCCTTGTGAGCTTTTCTCCATCTAGTTCTAACTGGTTGAAGCATTATTCTTTACCTTCTTTTGGGGTTATTTTGTTAGTTTCTTGACTAAATTCTCTTGCAAAAACTTCACCTTTATAAATCCAAACTTTAATTCCAATGATTCCGTAGGTTGTTAGCGCTTCTGCTTCTGCATAATCAATGTCTGCTCTTAAAGTGTGTGATGGTATACTACCTTCCCTTAACCACTCAGTTCTTGCTATTTCATTTCCACCAAGTCTTCCGCTAATAGAAACTTTAATTCCTCTTGCTCCCAATCTGATACATGACTGCATAGATCTTTTCATAGCTCTTCTGTACGAAATTCTTTTAACTAATTGTTGAGCAATATTTTCAGCTACTAAATATGCGTTAGTTTCAGGTTTTTTTACTTCTTTAATATTTAAAGCAACTTCATTAGTTGTAAATTTAGATAAGTTGTTTTTGATTTTGTCAATATCACTTCCTTTTTTTCCAATAACAAATCCTGGTCTAGATGTGTAAA
>JAFJTK010000068.1 GCA_017880265.1 Candidatus Pelagibacter sp.
CTTTAATAACTTGCTGAACATCAACATTTTCATGATCTGGATGCCAACAATCAAAATCTGTAACCATTGAAACTGATGCATATCTAATTTCGGCTTCTCTTGCGAGTTTTGCTTCAGGCATATTCGTCATTCCAATTACATCTGCTTTCCATGATCTATATAAATTAGATTCTGCTAATGTTGAAAATTGTGGCCCTTCCATCACAACGTAAGTACCGTTTCTTTGGTAATCTATATTTGATTGTTTAATTGCTTCCTCACAAGCATTCATCAAGCCATTTGAAGTTGGATGAGCCATTGAAACATGAGCAACAATTTCATCATCAAAAAAAGTTTTATTTCTTGCAAAAGTTCTATCAATAAACTGATCGACTATAACAAATTTACCAGGTGGCAGATCTTCTTTTAGTGATCCTACAGCAGAAACTGAAACTATATCTGTAACACCTAATTGTTTAAGTGCATCAATGTTTGCCCTAAAATTAATATTAGAGGGAGAAATAAAATGCCCTCTTCCATGTCTTGGTAAAAAATAAACATCTTTATTATTATACTTTGTTTTTAAGATTTGATCTGATGGTTTTCCCCAAGGAGTATTTAAATCCAGTAATTCTCTGTCTTTAAACTCTTCAACATCATAAAGACCACTTCCACCAATTATTGCTAATTTATTAGTTGTCATAGATAAAAATTTAATTATTTATACTTTTATAATTAACTATTATGAATTTAAAAGATTATATTAGATCTATCCCAGATTATCCAAAAAAAGGTATTTTATTTAGAGATATCACTACTTTAATAAAAGACGAAAAAGCATTTGCAGAAACAATTAATCAAATAGTTGAGAGATCAAAAAAGTTTAATTTTGATAAGGTTGCAGCTATAGAATCTAGAGGCTTTGTTTTTGCTTCAGCTGTTTCTTTTATTCTAAAAAAACCTTTTATAATGCTTAGAAAAAAAAATAAATTACCAGCAGATGTTCATTCTGTTGATTTTGAACTAGAGTATGGAACGGCTACTATTGAAGTTCACAAAGATTCTTTTTTAGAAAATGAAACAGTACTTATTATTGATGATTTAATTGCAACTGGTGGTACTGCTGAAGCTGCTGCTAAATTAGTTGAAATTTCAAATGCAAAAGTTGCAGCATTTATTTTTGTAATTAATTTATTTGATCTATCTGGATCAGATAATTTAATTAAAAAAGGTTATAAAGTTGAAAATCTTATAGATTTTCCAGGTCACTAAACCATCAGATAATTTTCAATCTTTTTTGTAAAATTCAGATATAGAATCAAAATTTTAATGAATAAAAATCTCTATATTCCACTAATCATCTTATCTGTATTTTTTAGTGCTGCGATGTCAGTTTTAATAAAACTTGCTCAGCAAGATACCAATGTTTTTACTGCAGCTTTTTTAAGATTTTTTTTTGGTATAATGGTTCTCTCACCTATTTTTATAAGAACCAAACTAGGTGTATTTAAAACGACACATTTAAAAACTCATTTTTTACGAGTTATCATTAACTATCCTTCAATGTTATTGTTTTTTTATGCAATTAATTTTGTCTCTATAGAAAAGGCAAATTCATTAACATTTGTTGTGCCATTTATTGCAACTATTTTAGCTGTCATATTTTTAAAAGAGAAAATATATGGTTACAGAATATTTGCTTTAATTTTAGGTTTTATAGGAATGTTAATCATCATTAGACCAGGCATGATTGAAGTTTCTTTTGGTGTGTATATGATTTTAATTTCAT
>JAFJTK010000097.1 GCA_017880265.1 Candidatus Pelagibacter sp.
TATTAAAAATAATATAACCTTAAAGCATTTTAAATCTTTAAAAGATATATTAGACGAAATATTTTTTGATTTAAATTATAAGAAATTAAAAAAAAATATAATTTTCTTTAGTCCAGCTGGAGCATCATTTGATAGTTTTAAAAATTTTGAAGATAGAGGAAAATATTTTAATCAATTAATTAAAAAATTTCTTTATGCAAAATAATATTTTTTTATATAAATTCTATTATCAATGGTGGAAGAATATAGATAAATCAATATTTTTAATTATTAGTTTATTATTTTTAATTGGACTTTTTTTTTCATTAGTTTCCACATCATTAATTGCTTCTGATAAATTAGATACAAATAGTTACTTCTTTTTTTTTAAGCATTTAATCTATATTTTTATTGGAATATTTATAATTTTTATTTTTTCTTCTTTAAAAACTAATCAATTATTTCGTTACTCGTATTTTCTTTTTTTTATTACTTTGTTTGCTTTACTTTTAGTTCCCATTGTTGGTGTTGAAGTTAAGGGATCAAAAAGATGGATAGATCTATTTTTTTTACCAAGATTTCAACCCATTGAATTATTAAAACCCTTTTTCATTATCATGATTTCAACCATTTTATGCAGTGTCAGAACTTCAAATATTTATTTAAAATATTTATTATCAACAATCTTGGTATCTATAATTGCTTTATTTCTTATAATGCAGCCAGATATAGGTCAAACTCTTCTCGTTATTTTCTCTTGGGCAGTTTTAATTTTTACATCTGGAGTAAATATCTTTTTACTTTTTGGTCTTTCTACTATTGCTATTATTTCATTAGTTTACTTAATTATGTACGTACCTAAGTTTGATTATATTCAAGGTAGGATTTTTTCTTTTTTTAATAGAGATACAGGAACACATAATTTTCAATCTGATAAAGCTATCGAGTCAATTACAAGTGGTGGTTTCTTTGGTAAAGGAATTGGTGAAGGAACTTTAAAAAATCGAGTACCAGAAGCACACACTGATTATATAATCTCTGTAATTTCTGAAGAGTTTGGTGTCGTTGCCATAATATTAATATTATTTTTGTTTTTAATCTTTATTTATATGGTCTTTAAAAAAATAAACTTTGAAAAAGATGATAAAATTAAACTAGTTTTAATTGGATGTGTAAGCTTAATTTTAATGCAAGCAACTATTCATATAGGTGTTAATATCAGATTATTTCCTACTACAGGTATGACCTTACCATTTTTAAGTTATGGAGGCTCTTCAATAATAAGTATCTCAATAATATCAGGCATAATTTTAAATTTAACAAAAAGAAAAATAGAAAATTAAAATGAAAGGTAAGATTTTAATTTCTACCGGAGGATCTGGCGGACATGTTATTCCAGCAATTACAATCCATGATCATTTAAAAGAAAATTACAATATATTAATTTCAACTGATGTTAGAGGCCTTAAATATTTAGATGATAAATCTTATGAAACTGTAGTTATTGATACTCCCAAGTTAAATAATTTCATTTTATTCCCATTATCAATTTTAAAAGTATTTTTATTAATTTTAAGATCATTGATAACATTAAAAAAAGAAAAAATTCAAATTCTTATTTCTACTGGTGGGTACATGTCACTACCATTATGTATAGCAGCTTGGATATTAAATATAAAAATTTATTTGCTAGAACCCAATATGGTAATTGGAAGAGCAAATAAATTTTTTCTTAAATTTTGTAAAAAAATCATATGTTATTCAGAGAATATTATTAGTTTTCCAAAAAAATATAAAAATAAATTAAATATTATAAATCCATTAATAAGAGAAAAATATTATAATAAAAAATCAAAAAATAATAATAATAAATTTACTTTAATAATAATAGGGGGGAGTCAGGGTGCACAAATATTTGATAAAATTTTGCATGAGTCAATTATTAAAGTTTCGAAGTTTAAAACTTTAAAGGTAATTCACCAAACAAATCAAAAAAACATAGATAATCTCAAAAATCTATATTTAGAAAATAATATTGAAAGTACTGTTTTCAGTTATGATCAAAATCTAAATTTATTAATAGATCAAGCTGATTTGTGTATTACAAGATCTGGAGCCTCTAGTTTGGCTGAAATTTCGTTATCTGAAAAACCATTTATTGCCATTCCATTACCAAGTTCTAAAGATAACCATCAATTAGAAAATGCTAATTATTATAAAGATAAAGGGTGCTGTTGGGTTATTGATCAAATTAATTTTGATAAAAAAAAATTTGAAGATTTGCTATTAAACATATTGAGCAATAAAGATGAAATACTTATAAAAAAAAATAATTTAGAAAAATTAAATTATCAAAATACATGGAATAATGTTAATCAAAATTTATTAAATATTATTAATGAAAATTAAATTAGCAAAATCAGAAATTATTCATTTTATTGGAATTGGTGGAATAGGTATGAGTGGATTATCTCTCATTATGAAGAGTAAGGGATTTAAAGTTCAGGGCAGTGATATTGCAAGTAACAAAAATATTGAGAGATTAAAAAAAGATAAAATTAAGATTACAATTGGACATAAAAAGCAAAATATTAATAAAGCAACAATTGTAGTAGTTTCTTCTGCAATTAAAAAAAATAACCCTGAATTAATAGAGGCAAATAAAAAACAACTACCGATTTATAAAAGAGGAGAAATGCTAGCCAATATTGTTTCTTTAACAAAAAATATTGTAGTTGTTGGCTCTCACGGAAAAACAACTACTACATCACTAATAGCTTCGATTTTTCAAGAAACCAAAATAGATCCAACCATTATTAATGGAGGTGTAATAAATTCTATCAACAATACTGCAAAACTTGGTAAAAGTGACTGGTCTATCTTAGAAGCGGACGAGTCTGACGGTAGTTTTGTTCACGTTCCACCAACATATTCGATAATTACCAACATAGATAGAGAGCATATGGATTTTTATAGTTCTATGGATGAGTTAAATAATTATTTTATTAAATTTATAAAAAAAGTTCCATCCTTTGGAAAATCTTTTATTTGTATTGATGATAAGAATAATAAAAAATTGATTAAGAAGTTGAATAATAAAAATTTTTATACATATGGAACAGATATAAAATCAAATTTTTGTATTAAAAATATTAAACAATCAAAAGATTATTCTGAATTTGATTTAAAGATAATTTTGCCAAATATAAAAAAAAAATTAATTAAAAAAATTAAAATACCTTTATTAGGAATACACAATATTAGAAATTCAGTTGCAGCCTCAGCTTTGGCTATTACAGTTGGATTAACAGTTTCAAGTATTAAAAAAGGATTAAAAAATTTTAAGGGTGTTCAAAGAAGATTTAATAAAATTTTCACATTTAATAAAGTCGACTTTTTTGATGACTATGCCCACCATCCAACTGAAATCAAATTTGTGTTAGAAGGAGTAAATAAAGTTTATAAGGGATATGAAAAAATATGTATTTTTCAACCACATAGAATATCAAGGTTAAAAGACTTAAAAAAAGATTTCACTTATGCATTTAAAAATGCAGATAAAGTAATCTTACTTCCTATTTATACAGCAGGAGAAAAAATATCATTAGGTTTTAAATATGAAAATTTTGCAAGAGAAATAATCAAAAACTCAAAAGTAAAACTATTTTTAGCAGATGATAGATTTCAATTAGCTAAATATATTAAAAATAATATTTATGGAAAAAAAATAGTTATTGGAATGGGTGCAGGGACAATCTCAAATTGGATGAGAGAAATACCTAAATATTTATAATGAGCATTAACCAAAATGATTTGTTATCAGAATTTAATGAAAATATTAAATTTGATTATAATTTAAAAAAAAGAAATTGGTTTAACATAGGTGGTAATGCAAAAATTTTCTATAAAGCTGAAAATTTGAAAGAATTAATTAAATTTTTAAAATTAATAAATAATAAAGAGAAAATATTTATCCTAGGAGGTGGCTCAAATACTCTTATTACTGACAAAACATATGATGGTGTTGTAATCAAGTTATCAAATAATTTTAATAATATTTCCCTTTTGTCAGAAGACATAATTATAGCTGGAAGTGCCGTTAGTGATAAATCACTATCAGAATTTGCAATGGATAATAGTTTGGGTGGATTTGAATTTTTATCTTGTATACCTGGTACAGTTGGAGGAGGTATAAAAATGAATGCTGGTTGTTTTGGAAGAGAATTTAAAGATATCCTAATCTCAGTACAAGCTATAAACAAATCAAGACAAGTTGTTACAATTCCAGCAAAAGAAATTGATTTTAAATACAGAGATAGTGGATTACCTAACGATTTAATTTTTTTAAGTGCATCTTTTAAGGGTTTCAGAAAAAAATCAGATTTGATTAAGAAAGAAATGATAGAATTAAAAGAAAAAAAAGAAAAAGCACAACCTACAAAAATTAAAACAAGTGGAAGCACTTTTAAAAATCCATTGGGTCAATCAGACAAAAAAGTTTGGCAATTAATAAAAGAGTCAGTTCCTCTAGAAAAATCATTTGGCGATGCCGGTATTTCTGAAAAACATTGTAATTTTTTTGTAAATAAAGGTAATGCTAAATTTGATGATATGAAAAAATTAATAGAATTTGTGTCTGAAAGTGTTTTAAAAAAAACTGGTGTAAAGTTACAAACAGAAATAAAAATTTTAGAATAAATTGAAAAAAAAAATATTAATACTTGCAGGTGGAATTTCAAAAGAAAGATTAATTAGTCTTGATACAGGTTTGCAAGTTGCAAAAGAGCTAAAAAAAAATGGCTACAAAGTAAAAATTTCTGAACCAGATGGTAATTTATCAAAAAATATTAATCAATTTAAACCTAACGTTATATTTAATGCTTTACACGGACAGTTTGGTGAAGATGGTTATATTCAAACTATTTTGGAAGGGTTTAAAATACCCTACACTCATTCAGGAGTAATTGCTTCTTCATTAGCAATGGATAAAGCAATATCTAAAAAAATTTTTATACAAAATAAAATTAATACCCCAAAATATATTAAATATTCTTATGAAGAAAATAATTTTGATTTAATAAAAAATATAGAAAAGAAGTTCAAATTTCCAGTTGTAGTTAAGCCAATTAATGAAGGCTCAAGTGTAAATGTTTTTATTTGTACAAAAAAAAATATTACAAGAATTTTAAGTTCTTTGAGAACTTATAAAGAGATAATGATTGAAGAATTTATTGGGGGAAGAGAAATTCAAGTTGCAATTATGGGTAATAAAAAATTAGGAGCAATAGAACTCAAACCAAGGAGAAAATTTTATGACTACAAAGCTAAATACAGCGCAAATGCAAAAACTGAACATATTATTCCAGTTGAGCTGCCAAAAAATAAATTAAATGAGGTAATGGATCTATCACTTAAAGCTCACAAAATTATAGGTTGTAAGGGTGTTACTAGATCAGATTTTAAATTTTATAAAAATAAGTTTTATTTACTAGAGATTAATACTCAACCAGGAATGACAAGATTGTCTCTTGTTCCAGAAATAGCAAAATATAAAGGAATGTCCTTTATAAAACTAATTGAGTGGATTTTAAAAGATGCAACAACGAAAAAGTAAAAAAATTTTAATATATTTTTTTTTACTACTGATAGTTGGCTCAATAAATAATATTAATCTTAATGGATTAAAATTTCAAAATGTTAATGATATTAATATTACCGGATTAGATATTAAGAATAAATTAATTTTGCTTAAAAAAATAGAAAATTTTAATCTAAATAATATTTTTTTTATTAATAAGATTGATCTGAAAGATGAAATTGAGTCAAACACTTTAGTAGAAAATTATTCTATTTTTAAAAGATATCCATCCGCACTAGATATTAATATTGAGAAAACTAAATTTTTAGCAAAAATAAATAAAAATGGCCAAATCTTTTATATAGGTTCTAATGGAAAATTTATCAAAAATAGCTCATTAAATAATGAGCTACCTTTTATTTTTGGAAATCCAAAAGTATTTGAATTTTTTAAAATTAAAGAAATAATAGATAAATCTAAAATTTCTTACACAGAAATAAAAAATTTATATTTTTTTCCATCTAAAAGATGGGATTTGGAATTAATAGATAATACTATTATAAAATTACCAAATGATAATATTAATCTTGCCCTTAATTTAGCTATAGAATTTTTAAATGATCATAAACTTATAGATGCAAGAATTCAAAATCAAATTATTTTAAATGATTGAAAATTCAGATTTTGAAACTTTTCTGTATATCTCTAAAAGCAAGTATCAAATATTTGTTTATGATAAAAATAATTTAAAAAATTTATATAGTGAAGAAATAGGGTATAGTGATGAGATAGAATTAAATACTCTTTCAAAATTTCTTGATGATAATATTTATAAAATTGAAAAAAAGATAAAAAATTTTATTAGAAATATCATTTTAATTGTAGAAGATGATAAAATTTTAGAAATAGGCATTTCATTAAAACAAAAAAATTATGAAAAAAATGAAAATCAAAAACAGTTAGAAAACAGTTTAGTTG
>JAFJTK010000147.1 GCA_017880265.1 Candidatus Pelagibacter sp.
AAATTTTATTTCTAGCTATATTTGGATACTTTTTTTTAAAAGAAAAAATTTCAGCAGTTACTTTGACATCAATTATTCTTGCTATGACTGGAGTATTACTCATGGTTGGTAACTCATTATCACCAGGAGAACTATCTGGGAATTTAGCAGCTTTTACTATGCCAATTACTTTTGCAATCTTAATAATGATTGTTAGAAAATTTCCATCAGTAGATATGGTTCCTGCACAGTTTTATGCTGGAATATGTTCTTGCTTAATAGGTTATTTCTTATCAACAAAAATTATGATTTCACCACATGATATCTTTTTAGGTTTTTTAGCTGGTTGTTTTCAAGTAGGTTTAGGCTTTATATTCATTACTACAGGAGCAAGGACAACACCTTCTGCGATGGTTGGAATAATTATGTTGACAGAATCAGTGCTTGGTCCTATTTGGGCTTTTATATTTGTAAGTGAAAGACCATCAATGTATGGACTGATTGGTGGAGCAATAATTCTTTTTGCCGTTTTAATACAGTTTTATTCATTATTATCTAAGAATAAAAAAAGTATTTCTAATTGACCATTCCAAAATAATTGATAAGTTATATCTCAACGGGAGAGACTACAATTTTTGTAGCACCGAAGGAGCAACCGCCCAGGAAACTCTCAGGTAAAAAGGACCGTAACATATTAACTCTGGAAAGAGATTAAATTCTCGCCGAAGGAGCAAAACTCTCAGGCAAATATACAGATGGGTACAAAGAGTTAATATGGAAATAAAAAAAACATCTTTAAATAAACTTCACCAAGATAATAAAGCAAAGTTTGTAGAGTTTGCTGGTTATGAAATGCCAATTCAATACAGCTCAGGTATTATTGAAGAGCATAAATTTACTAGATCAGAATCTGGAATTTTTGATGTTTCACACATGGGGCAGTTATTTATCTATGGTGACGATAATTTGACTGAAGATTTAGAAAAGATTTTTCCTCTAGATTTAAAAAATTTGAAATTGAATTCATCAAAATATAGTTTTTTAATGAATGATAAAGCTGGCGTGCACGATGATTTAATTATTACTAAATTAGAGGATGGTTTTTTAATAATTTTAAATGCTGCATGTAAAGATAATGATTTTAAAATTTTAGCTGCTTTACTTAAAGATAAATATAAAATGGTTCTTGATGATCAAAGATCTTTAATTGCTATACAAGGACCTAAATCAGTTGATATTTTAAATCAAATTTTACAAACAGTAAAAGATTTGAATTTTATGTCAGGCAATTGGTTTACTTATAAAGATCAAAAATTATATGTAACAAGATCTGGTTATACTGGAGAAGATGGATTTGAAATTTCAATTACAAACGAATTAGCGGAAGTATTTACTAAAGAATTGTTAGAAAAAGGTGCTAAATTAATTGGTCTTGGAGCTAGAGACACACTGAGACTTGAAGCAGGTCTGTGTTTGTATGGACATGAACTTGGTATTGAAACAACACCTATTGAGGCTAGTCTTAAATGGGCAATTTCTAAGAAGAGACTGAATAATGGGGGTTTTATTGGATCTGATGAAATCAACAATCAAATTAGAGATGGAGTTAAAAAAATTAGAGTTGGTATCAAGCCAGAAGGAAGACTGATTGCTAGAGAAAAAACTAAAATTTACAATGAAAGTGAAGAGATGATTGGAGAGGTTACGAGTGGGACTTTTGGACCAAGTGTTAATGGACCTATAGCGATGGGTTTTGTAGATCAAATTTTTTCAAAAAAAGATACAAGAATTTTGTTGGAAGTAAGAGGAAAAAAATATCCAGCAAATATTTGCGGATTACCATTTTATAAAAAAAGTTATGTGAAAGGAGTAAACTAATGAGTGAAGTTAAATATTCAAAAGAACATGAGTGGATTAAAGTAGAGGGTGATGTTGGTACAATTGGTATCACACAACACGCTACTGAAATGCTTGGAGATATAGTTTTTGTAGAGTTACCAGATGTAGGTTCGTCGGTAGAAAAAGATGGTAATGCAGGTGTCGTAGAATCAACTAAAGCTGCAAGTGACGTCTATACGCCAATCTCAGGTGAAGTAGTAGAAAATAATCAAGCAATTGTTGATGATCCAGGTAAAATAAATTCTGATCCAGAAAATGATGCTTGGTTTTTTAAATTAAAAATAAAAGATAGTAGTGAATTAGATAGTTTAATGAACAAAGAAGAATACGACAAGTTTGCAAAGGAGAGTGGAAATTAAAATGCTTAAAAGTTCTCAAAAAGATTTTATTAAAAGACATATTGGTCCATCAGAAGCTGATCAACAAAAAATGTTGAATGAGCTTGGTTTTGATAATTTAGATGACTTAATTTCAAAAACTGTTCCTGAAAAAATACTACTTAAGGAAGACTTAGGAATTGGTGAACCAAATTCTGAATATGAAGCTTTGAGAAAACTAAAAGTTATTTCAAAACAAAATAGAATTTATTCTAATTTTATTGGTATGGGTTATTATGGTACCTATACACCTTACGTAATTTTAAGAAATATTTTAGAAAATCCTGGATGGTATACTTCTTATACTCCTTATCAGCCAGAAGTAGCACAAGGAAGGTTGGAGATGCTTTTGAATTTCCAACAAATGATAATTGATTTTACAGGTTTGGATATTGCAAATGCATCTTTATTAGATGAAGGAACTGCAGCAGCAGAAGCTGTAGGTTTGAGCTATAGATTGTGCAAAAATGACTCTAATATAGTTTTTGTTTCAAAAGATTGTCATCCACAAACTATTGATGTTATTAAAACTAGAGCAGAACCTCTAGGTCTAACTGTTGTTGTAGGTGATGAAGGAGCAGATATTAATGAAGATATTGTCTGTGGTATTTTACAGTATCCTGGAACCTTAGGAGATATTAAAGATCCGAGTGAAGCAATAAGTAAAATCCATAAAAACAATGGAAAAGCTGTATTAGTTTGTGATTTATTAGCTTTAGCTAAATTAAAAACACCAGCTGAATTGGGAGCAGATATTGCTGTTGGAAGTTCACAAAGATTTGGAATTCCAATGGGATATGGCGGTCCTCATGCAGGCTTCTTTGCAACTAAAGATGAATACAAAAGATCTATGCCAGGTCGTATTATTGGTGTCTCTGTAGATAGACATGGAAATAAAGCTTACAGACTTTCACTTCAAACAAGAGAGCAACATATTAGAAGAGACAAAGCGACAAGTAATATTTGTACAGCTCAAGCATTGCTTGCAATTGTATCTGCTGCTTATGCAATTTATCATGGCCCTGATGGTTTGAGAAAAATTGCAGAAAACACGTCTCAATTAGCAAAAAATTTTGCAGATAAAATTAAACAATCTGGTTACGAGCTATATTCAGATCATTTCTTTGATACGGTAACCATTAAAACTTTAGATAAAACAGATTCAATTTTTAGAAATGCGTTACGACAAAATGTAAATATTAGAAAAGTGAATTCCGAGATGCTTTCGGTTGCATTTGATGAACGAAAAAATGTTTATAGAGCTAATCAATTATTAAAAATTTTTAATTGTTCAGAAGCAATTAAGGAAAATTTAAATGAAAATTTAAATAATTTACCTAAAAATTTATTAAGAACATCTGAATATTTAACTCATCCAGTGTTTAATAGTTATCACTCCGAAACAGATATGCTTAGATATCTTAAAAAGTTAGAAGATGCTGATATTGCTCTTAATAGATCAATGATTGCTTTAGGTTCGTGTACTATGAAATTAAATGCAGTTGCAGAAATGATTCCAGTGACCTGGAGAGAGTTTTCTGAACCACATCCTTTTGCTCCAGTAGAGCAAATGGAAGGGTATAGAACTTTGTTTACTGATTTAAAAAATTGGCTTAGATCTATAACTGGTTTTTCAGGAGTATCATTACAACCCAATGCTGGTGCTCAGGGAGAGTTTGCAGGTTTAATGGTTATAAAAAAATACCATGAGAAAAATGGAGATAAGAATAGAAACGTTTGTTTAATACCAAGTTCAGCACATGGAACGAATCCTGCTAGTGCACAAATGGTAGGTATGAAAGTGGTAGTGATTAAATGTGATGAACACGGAAATGTTGATATTGAAGATCTAAAAGAAAAAGCAAAAACCCATTCAGAAAATCTTGCTGCATTAATGGTTACCTATCCATCTACACATGGAGTGTTTGAGGAAAAAATTTCTGAAATATGTGAGCTAATTCATGAAAATGGTGGGCAAGTTTACATGGATGGAGCAAATTTAAATGCACTTGTTGGGATTGCAAAACCAGGAAAATTTGGGCCAGATGTTTGTCATATTAATTTACATAAAACATTCTGTATTCCTCATGGAGGAGGAGGACCAGGAATGGGACCGATTGCATGTAAAAGACATTTAGAAGTTTATTTGCCGAACCATTCTGTAATTAAAGACTGTGGACCTGTAACAGGAATGGGCGCAGTTTCTGCAGCACCATGGGGAAGCTCTAGTATTTTATCTATATCTTGGATGTATATAAAAATGATGGGATCAGAAGGACTTAAAAAAGCCTCACAAGTTGCAATTTTAAATGCGAATTATGTGGCTCATAAATTAAAAGACACATTCCCTATATTATACAAAGGTAAAAATGGAAATGTAGCTCATGAGTGCATTATTGATATTAGAAAAATAAAGTCTGAAATAGGAATTACTGAAGAAGATATCGCAAAAAGATTAATCGATTTTGGTTTTCATGCTCCAACTATGTCATGGCCAGTGGCAGGTACTATGATGATAGAGCCAACTGAGAGTGAAGGATTACAGGAAATTGATAGGTTTTGTAATACTTTAAAAAAAATCAAAGAAGAAATTGATAAAGTTAAGTCAGGCGAATATGACAAAATCGATAATCCAATTAAAAACTCGCCACATACTCATGTTGAGCTCATCGCAAATAAATGGGAACATAAATATGAAAGAGAGGAAGCGGCCTATCCTTCAGAGTTTTTAAAACAGATTAAATACTGGCCACCAGTTGCAAGAGTTGATAATGTCTATGGAGATAAAAACTTGGTATGTTCATGTCCATCAATAGATGAATATAAAGATACTGCTGCATAGAATAAATTATTAATGAAAATTGCTGTAATTGGGTCAGGTATATCTGGATTAAGTTCAGCATATTATCTTTCAAAAAAACACAAAGTCGATCTGTTTGAGAAACAAGATCGTTTTGGGGGACATTCATATACTTTAGACATTAAGCTTAATGACAAAGAAAAAGTTGCAGTTGATATCGGATTTATGGTTTTTAATAAAGTTACCTACCCAAACTTAATCAACTTTTTTAAAGAAAATGATATTGAAATTGAAAAAAGTGATATGTCATTTTCAGTGACTGTTAAAGGCACAAATATTGAGTATTGTGGCAAAGGTTTAAATGGCATTTTCTCTAATAGAGGCAACTTGTTCAATACAAAATTTGTAAAAATGTTTTTTGAAATTATTAGTTTTTACAAAAATTGTGAAAAATTAAATTCAAACTCAATAGAAAAAATTACCTTAGGTGAATATTTGAATAAAATTGGAAAATCTAAATATTTTATTGATTATCACATAATACCTATGGTCTCAGCAATATGGTCAATGCCACCATATGAAGCTTCACAAATGCCATTAGTGTTCTTTTTAAATTTTTTCAAGAACCATGGTTTGTTTAAACTTAAAAATAGACCTCAATGGTATACAGTTGCGAATAGAAGTAAAACTTATGTGAATAAAATACTTTCTAAAATAAGTGGAGAATATTTTAAAAACTATGAAATTAATAAGATTATTAGAAGCAAAAATGGTGTTCAAATTTATTATGGTTCGGAAAGTGAATTTTTTAATTATGATAAAGTTGTGCTAGCATCACATGCGGACGAAAGTTTAAAAATTATTTCAGACACTACAAATGAAGAAAAAGAGATCTTAAGTAATTTTAAATATAAACCAAATAAAGCAATTATTCATTCTGATGAAAGTGCCATGCCAAAAAATAAGAAAGCTTGGTGCTCATGGAATTCGTCGCTAAACCCTCAGAATAATGACCAATCGTCAGTTACTTATTGGCTTAATCAATTACAAAATCTTAAAATTGATCAAAATATTTTTTTAACAATAAATCCTTTTTTTAAGATAGATCAGGATAAAATATTCAATGAAATTGATTTTACCCATCCATATTATGATGAAAACGCATTACAAAATCAGTCTAATTTAAAATCAATTCAAAATGTTAATAATACTTTATTTACTGGAAGTTATTTTGGTTACGGATTTCATGAAGATGGAATAAAATCTTCAATAGAAATGCTTAAAGCCATCAATGATTAATTCAGCTATTTATAACGGACAAGTAATTCATAAAAGATTTAAGCCAAAAGTTCATCACTTTAAGTATAAAGTTTTTTCACTGTTGTTAGATCTTTCAGAACTGGAAATTTTAGATAAAAAAGTTAATTTTTTTTCATTCAATAAATTTAATTTAATTAGTTTTCA
>JAFJTK010000075.1 GCA_017880265.1 Candidatus Pelagibacter sp.
CATCTTCTTTAAAAATAAAATGGCCTGAGGGCTCTCCACCAAAATAATGACCATTGGATTGAATTTCATTTAGAATATTTTTATCCCCTACTTTGACTCTTTTGAGTTTTAATCCGATATTTTTTAAAGAAATATCAAGGCCAAAATTAGCTATTTCATTAGTAACAATAGTTGAACCTTTTTTAATAATTTTATTTTTTAAATAAAATTTAGCTAAAATAAATAATAACTCCTCTCCTAAAATAGGTTCACCTTTTTCATCGATAATAATAAGCCTATCGCCATCTCCATCTAAACATATCCCTATATCTGATTTTCTTTTTTTAACTAGTTTTGACGCCCTTTGGGGGAATAAGGAACCACATTTTTGATTAATATTAGTACCATTAGGCTTATCACCTAAAGTATCTAACTCTACTCCTATTTCAAATAACACCTCAGGTGCTACTTTATAAGCCGCTCCATTAGCGCAATCTAAAACAACTTTTAATTTTGTATAATCTAAATTTTTTAATATATTTTGTTTAAGTGCTTCTGAGTATCTTCCGATAGCATCTTTGAGTCTTACAGCCTTACCGTAGTTCGATGGTTTGATTTTAAAATTATCAAAATCATAATTAAAAAAGAAATCTTCTATTTTTCTTTCCTCTTCAGCTGTTATTTTGTAACCACTACCTGAGAAAAATTTTAACCCATTATCTTGATACGGATTGTGAGATGCTGTAATCATCACAGAAAAATCTGCCCTTAAAGATTTGCTTAGAATGGTTAGAGCCGGTGTTGGCAGTGGGCCTACCAAGACTACATTTACACCCATGGAAATAAATCCAGAAGTAAGCGCTGGTTCAAATATGTAGCCAGACAATCGCGTATCTTTATTAATAACAACTCTTGAGATTGAGTTTTTTTTCTTGAGAACAATTGATGCGGCTTTAGCTAATTTTAAAATATTCTCAGCAGTTAGAGGATATTTACCCACTTCACCACGAATACCATCAGTTCCAAAAAGTCTCATAGAGATAACTTCTTATTAGATATAGCTTTAGTTGGGAAGTGGAAAGTTTTGATCTTTTGTAAAAGAGGGTAAAGGTCCTTTATTTGAAGGACTTTTTTGCATATCATCGGAAGGCTTATCTATATCGTCAGAAAGATCTTCTCTTTTAGGCTTAATACCTTTTAACAAATTTTTAATTTCTTCTCCGGTTAAGGTTTCGTATTCCAAGAGTCCCTTGGCAATAATATGGAGATCTTTCATGTTCTCAGTGAGAATTTTTCTTGCTCTTGTTTCGGCTTCTTGAACCAATCGAATTACCTCTTGGTCAATAATACGGGCAGTTTCCTCGGAAATATTCTTTGACTGGGTTACTGAGTGTCCTAAAAATACTTCTTCTTGATTGCCAGTATAGCGAACTCTTCCTAATTTCTCGCTATAACCCATTTGGGTAACCATAGCTCTTGCTAAATTAGTAACTTGTTGTATGTCACCTGCTGCGCCTGAGCCAATTTTTTCAGGACCAAAAATAAGTTCTTCAGAGATACGTGCGGCGACTGTTACGACTAACTTATCCAAGTATTCATCTTTTCGATGAATAACTTTATCTTGTTCGGGAACGCTCATAACAAAACCCAAAGCGCGTCCTGTAGGGATAATAGAAGATTTATAAATAGGATCAGCATTTTTACAATTTAGATTTGCTAGAGCATGTCCAGCTTCATGATAAGCTATTACTTCTTTTTCAGAGTCAGAGATAATCTTAGATCTATTTTGAGTGCCAAGCATAACTTTATCTTTTGCATCTTCAAAATCACCACTTGATGAGAGAGATTGAACCTTTTTAGCAGTATTATAATTTTTACTAAACAAAGCTTTTCTATCTTTAATAATTTCTTCAGCTGATTGTTCAGAATTAGCATTAGTAGTAATAAGTATTGAGATTATTAAAAACAAACTAATACCAATATTCTTTGCAATATGTTTAATTAAAGAATGCATGTTAAAAATACATTAACAGAGTATGGATTAATTTCCAAATTATTGCATTGGGTAAGTGCGCTACTACTTTTTATACAAATTCCACTTGGATTTTATTTAGTAGATTTAGATTATGGAATAGACAGGATAACTATAGAAGATGCTCACATTATCATTGGTTTATCGATATTTTACTTAATAATTTTAAGGCTAATCTATAAAATATTTAACCCAACCCCTAAATTAGAACCCAGCGTATTTAAAGGTCAAAGATTTTTAGCAAAGCTGAATCATGTGATGCTGTATGTGACAATTCTCTCCATCACTATTTCAGGAATTTTAAAAAAACTGTTTAATGGCGAAACACTGACAATAATTTTTAACAAAATCAAAATTCAAGACAACTTCGAGTTAGCTGAAATATTTTATGATATTCATGTTATTTCAAACTATCTATTAATAGTACTAATTTTAATGCATATTCTTGCAGTGGTTGCTCATAAATTGTTTTTTAATGACAATTTATTAAAAAAAATACTCTAATTATTTTCGTAAAATATAACAAATTAATCTATCTTTAAATTTTAATACTTTTCCACAATCTTTTTTAATTTCATTTAAGCCATTATTTAATTGTTGATTTGTAAAATTAAGTAAAGTTGAGATATATCTGCTTTTAATCATTTGAATATATTTTGTTTTTGAAATTTGAACATTAAAAACAAATTTTTTAATAATTATTTTATTTTGATTTTTAAAGATCAAATTAAATAGTTTTTCATCTTTTTTTAATGAATTTTTCAATTTTTTTTTCATTAATTGAAATGTGGGAATTTCATTTTTACTAGGATCTAAACTTAAAATTATAATTTTCCCATTAGGATTTAGTATACTTTTGCAAATAGATAGAAGTTTAATTGCTTGTTTCTTTTTTAATAAATGAATTGTTTGTTTGATTAAGATTAAATCAAAAGTAAATTTTGTTTTTTTAACATAAGTTAATGCATCAATTTTTTTAAAAATCATTTTTTTGCTTTTATCTTTATGATTCTCTAAATCTAGACCAATAGGTTTATTAATTAAGTTTAATTTGTTTGAAAGGTTTTCTAAAATTTTTCCTCTACCACAACCAATATCTAAAATTTTAGACTCATAATTTAGTTTGGTATTTTGAATTAAAAATTTATTAAAGGAGTTTATATAGGCATTGGATGATAACCATGTTTTATTATCCCAATTCTTAATTGATTTCATAATTCATATTAATCATTTTAACTTTATAATAAATAAAGTAATAGTTACTAATGAGTCTTGGTTATCATATATTTTTAGGGGCGACTGTAGCAGATGCAGCAGCAAGGCCTTTACATTGGGTTTATGATCCTAAAAAGTTAAAATCATATATCAAAGATAAAAAAGATATTACTTTTCTAAGTAAAAATAGATGTCCATTTTATAGTATAAAGACTGGTAAAGTTTCTGGTTATAATGATGTGGCACAGGTAATGTTTAAATCTATATTAGAAAGCAAAAATCAATCTAATATTTTAAAAATATTCAAAAAAAATATCGTTAAAAACTTTGGCCCTGGATCTACATATTGGAAAAATCTAAATTTACGTAAAAAATATAAAAAAATTAAATGGACTAAACCAATGTCGGGTCCTTGGATTCATCAAAATATCATGGAGACTATTAAAAACATTAGATCAAAACAAAATATAACAGGTGGTAAAAAAGTTAATGAATCTGATGGCTTTTGTGCTGCTTTACCTTACTATTTGTATGATCAAAATACTTCAAATGTTAAAAAAATTGTTAAAAGTGTAGCTAATACTAAAATTAGTGAACAATATGCTTTAGCAAAGCTAGAAATAATTAAACTTGCATCAGATGGAATTAAAGATCCAGTCAGATTTTTTGTAAGAAAAAATAAATCCAATGAATATTTTAAAGATGTAGTTTCAAATATTAAAAAAATTATTAAAGATGTAAACAAACCTCATATTCAAACTGTTAAAAAATATGGCAAAGCATGTAGCTATCCTGGAACATTTATGGGTTCAATTCATGCAATCCTTAATTCGAAAAACTACAAATCAGCTATTATTAAATTAATCAAGGCGGGTGGATGTAATTGCTCAAGATCAAATTTTGTTGGTGCTTACTTTGCTGCTCAGAATGGATTAAGAGATATTCCAGTAAATTGGATTAAAAAAACTATTCCTGCTAGAAATATACTTAAACATATTTCTTAGATGGAAAAATCATCGATCTCTTATATTTTAAGATTATCCATCCCAATTTTTTTTGCAAATTTAGCAATACCAATGGTTGGAATTATTGATACAGCTTTAATGGGAAATCTTGGTAATCTCTCTTATCTATCTGCAACATCTGTTGCTGCGAATTTATTTTCAATGATTTTTTGGTCTTTTGGTTTTTTGAGAATGGGAACAGTTGGTATGGTTTCGCAGGCTCATGGACAAAATGATTATAAAGAAATTTTAAATATTATTTTAAGAAATTTATTGTTTGTTTTTACTATTTCATTATTAATTTTAATTTCACAATATTTTATTCTAAATTTAAGTTTAAAAATTTTTGATTTATCTGAGATTGCAAAAGAATTTTATACACAGTATTTTAAAATAAGAATTTATTCGGCTCCTGGTGAGTTAACCCTTTATATTGTAACTGGATTATTTATTGGATTACAAAAAACTAAAATCTCTAGTCTAGCAATTGGTTTTTTTTCAATTTTAAATATTTTTTTAAGTATTTTATTTGTGACAAAATATGATCTTAATATCAAAGGAGTTGCTTATGGAACCTTATATTCAGCAATCACTACTTCAGTATTTTTTTTAATTTATACATTTTATTACCTTTCAAAATACACAAGTCTTAAAATTGATTTAAAAGAATTGATTAATATTAATAAGATTAAAAATATTTTTGATATTAATTTTAATATATTTGTTAGAACTATTCTGCTTACCTTTTCATTTTTATGGTTTACTTATCTTGGAACACAAATTGGAGAGGATTATATTGCTGCTAATGCAATTTTGATCAATCTTGTTTTTTTGTCAGCATTTATCTTGGATGCTTACGCATTTTCTACTGAAGGTATGGTTGGATATTCTTTAGGTAGAAAAGATTTAAGTTTATTTAAAACTATCGTTAAAAATTCTTTTATCTTAAGTTCAATTACTGGTTTGGTGATTTCAATTGTTTATTTTTTTATAAATCAATATGTCATAAATTTAATGTCTGATATTGAGGAAGTTAGAATTTTAAGTTCTCAATATGTAATTTGGCTTATTATTTTGCCTTTTATTGCCTCATTTTGTTATCAATTTGATGGAATTTTTATTGGAGTATCACAAACAAAAGAACTTAGAAATGCAATGGTATTCTCAGTTTTTTGTTACTTATTAATATCAATTTTATTAACAAAATATTATTCTAATAATGGTATTTGGATTTCACTATGTGTTTTTATGATATTAAGAGCAGGATCTCTTTTTTATTATCTAGATAGAATTTATTTAAGATTTGGCAGTAGATAAATTTTTTTTGTATAGATCAGCTCTTACAGAAATTAAAATTATTAATAGCACCATTGGTATGCATGCTAAATTAATTTCATTCCAAGTAAAATTTAAAATTGAATAACCAGCTGTTAAACTTGCAATAGACTGAATTGAAAAAACCATAACATCATTAAATCCTTGTACTTTAAACTTTTCACTACTTGTATAACAAAGCACTAACAGGCTAGTTCCACCAATAAATAAAAAGTTCCACCCTACACCAAGTAAGACAAGTGCTATTAAATAATTAAAAAAGGTTTGTTCATAAAAACTTAAAAAAATGCATAACAAATATATTATTGCTCCTGAATATATTATTGTTGAATGACCATATTTCTTAATTAACGATCCAGTTATCAATGAGGGCAAAAACATTCCAATTATATGTGATTGAATTACGATACTGGTCGAGCCTAAAGTAAATCCATGCATTTTGTACATACTAATAGGTGTAGCAGTCATTAAAAAAGACATAATGGAATAAGCAAAAGCAGCTGTCACTATTGCTTGAAGTATTATGGGATTTTGTAAAAGTTCAAAATAAGATCTTTGTTTGCCTTTAATATCTTCATTCGTTTTTGGATTTTTTTCTGTTTTATAAAATAGTAAAAAGACAACAGGAATTATTGTTAGAACTGCAAGAGATATGTATGAGCCTGTATACAAATGATCTGTAATTATATCTTTTGAAAAATTTGCAATATTTGGACCAATTAATGCTGATAGAATTGTTGCAAGTAATAATATCGAAATAGCTCTTGAGCTATTATTTTTTTCAACTGTCTCAGCCGCCGCAAATCTGTATTGATGTGTAAATGCTATCCCAGTTCCAATTACAAAACATGAAAAACAAAATAAGAT
>JAFJTK010000168.1 GCA_017880265.1 Candidatus Pelagibacter sp.
AGATGGTCGGAGTGGCAGGATTCGAACCTGCGACCCTCTGGTCCCAAACCAGATGCGCTACCAGGCTGCGCTACACTCCGATGTCGTTACTAATACAGTAGATATAGATTATTTCAAAGTATAATTAGATCAAAATTAAAAGAAATTTGATATAAATCTGATATATAAATAAGCATGATTATTAGCTGCTCTAATTGCAACAAACAATTTAAAATCAACCCTTCTTTAATACCTGATAATGGAAGAGATGTAAAATGTGGTTCATGTGATCATGTTTGGTTTTACAAAATAGAAGACGATAAAACAGATCCACTACCTCTAAGTGATAATTTTACAAATAAAAAAATTGGAGATGAAATCGATAATAAAATTGTAGAAAATACCAATGTACCCAATGATGTATCAAAACCTAAAGATAAAGATGATAAAATTCATGAAAAACAAATACCTGTAAAAAATAAAATAAAAAAGAATACTAGTGGTAAATTCTTTTCTTACTTAGTGGTCTCAATTATATCTTTTGTGGCGTTAATAATATTAATTGATACATTAAAAGTACCATTAATTAATGTTTTTCCAGGATTAGAAATTCTTTTATTTAACCTTTTTGAGATATTGAAAGATATAAAACTTTTTATTATAGACCTTTATTAATTTTTTATGATTAATTATTTATCAAAACCCTTTAAATGGTTTTTTAAACTTGAAGCTGCAAGTGGGGTTGTATTGTTATTTGCTGCAATAATTGCATTAGTTATAAGCAACTCAGATTTAGCAGAATTATATTTCTCAACCTTAAATAAATATCTTTTTATAGGTATAAATAATTTTGGATTAAAATTATCTGTATTACATTGGATCAATGATGCTTTAATGGCAATTTTCTTTTTTTTTGTCACTTTAGAAATCAAAAGAGAATTTTTACAAGGAGAACTTTCAAATATTAAACAGGCTCTATTGCCAATAATAGCAGCTGTAGGTGGAATGCTAGTCCCTGCTCTATTTTATGTTTTTGTAAATCTAGGTGATAGTGAAACTTTAAATGGATGGGCCATACCCTCAGCTACGGACATTGCTTTTTCTTTAGGTGTTTTGTCGTTACTTGGCAAAAGGGTTCCTTTATCATTAAAAGTATTTTTAACAGCTTTAGCCATAATTGATGACCTAGGTGCAATAGTAATTATTGCTCTATTCTACTCAGGAGATTTAAGCATCAAGTATTTAAGTTTAATGTTAATAGCTTTTATTTTATTGTTATTAATTAACAAATTTAATATTAAAAAGTTCTTACCTTATTTGATTGTCGGACTTTTCCTTTGGGATTTTACTCATAATTCAGGAATACATGCTACTATTGCTGGTGTTTTGTTGGCCATGACAATTCCTCATAGAAAAAAAGAAAAAGATTTTTCTTTATTAATTAAAATAGAACACGCAATTAGTCCATATGTAGCTTTTGGTATAATGCCACTTTTTGCTTTTGCAAATGCTGGTGTTTCTTTGGAGGGTTTATCATTTGCCTCATTGTTAGATAAAGTTCCCCTAGGTATCGTACTTGGACTATTTTTGGGTAAACAATTGGGTGTATTTATATTTTCTTATGTGTCTATAAAATTAAAAATAGCTCAAATGCCAAACAACACAAGTTGGTATAATTTTTATGGTGTTGGAGTTCTTACAGGTATTGGATTCACAATGAGTTTATTTGTTGGAAATTTAGCTTT
>JAFJTK010000010.1 GCA_017880265.1 Candidatus Pelagibacter sp.
TTCCCAGATGATTTTGATCATTTCGAACCTTATTTAGAAAAATCATTTAAAAGGCTTCCCATATTAGAAAATGCTGGAATTAGAAAATTTTTTTCAGGTCCTGAGTCGTTTACACCTGATACTCAATATCTATTAGGAGAAACTCCAGAAGTTTCAAATTTATTTACCTGCTGTGGTTTCAATAGTATTGGAATTGCAAGCTCAGGAGGAGCGGGCAGAGTAACAGCAGAATGGATGATTAATGGATATATGAATGAAGATTTGTATTCATTAGATATCAAAAGATTTCAAAAATTTCATTCTTCTAAAAAATTTATAATGAATAGGGTTACAGAAACTTTAGGAGATTTGTATGGAATGCACTGGCCCTATAAACAACACAAGACCTCAAGAGATCAAAGATTACTTCCATATCATGAAGAATTAAAAAAAGCTGGTGCATGTTTTGGTCAATCAGGAGAGTACGAACGACCAATGTGGTATGCATTAGGTGAAACGAAGCCAAATTATCAATATAGTTTTAACCATCAAAATTGGTATCCATCAGTTGAGCAAGAATGTAAAAACACAACTGAGAACGTCGGCTTATTTGAATTAACACCTTTTTCAAAATATGAAATCAGAGGTGAAAAGGCATATGAAGAATTACAAAGATTATGTACTGCTAATATTAAAAATGAAATTGGAAAATGCACTTATACCCATATGCTCAATGAGGGTGGGGGTATTGAAACTGATTTAACAGTTGTTTGTATTGATAAAAATCATTTTAGAATAATAAGTTCAGCAGCTGTTAGAACACATGATAAAGCTCATATTTTAAAACATTTATCTTCAGATGTTGAATTTAAAGATATTACAGATGACCTAGTTTGTTTAGGTGTATTTGGACCAAAAAGTAGAGAATTACTATCTAAAATTTGTAAAGATGATTTATCAAATGAAAATTTTAAATTTGGATATGGAAAAAATATTACCTTAAACTCTGTAAATATTTGGGCTCAAAGACTATCCTATGTTGGTGAACTTGGTTTTGAGCTTTATATTAAAAACAAAGATGCAAAAGAGATTTATAATTTAATTATAACTGCTGGAGAAGAATTTAAGTTATCTCATTGTGGTGCACACGCGATGGATACCATGAGAATGGAAAGTGGTTTTTTACATTGGGGGCACGATATTTCTCCTGAAGAAAATCAGTATCAAGCAGGACTTAATTTTGCAATTAGTTACAAAAAACCTTTTGATTTTATAGGAAAAGAAAAATTACTAAAAATTAGAGATCAAAAATTAGACAGAAGATTTGTAATGCTAACTTTAAAAGATAGTAAACCAGGAGAACCACTTTTGCTTCATGAAGAACCAATATATTTAGATGATAAAATCATTGGAAAAACAACATCAGGAAATTACTCATTTAACTATAATAAAAATTTATCATTTGGTTATATAAACTGTGCTTTTTCGAATGAACAATTAGTTGATAAAAATTTATATATCGAAATTGAAAAGAAAAAATATCCTGCTGAATTATTAACAAAACCTCTAAAGGCTAATAATTTTAAAAATATCTAACTAATTTTTCAAATTAGTTTGAATTTATAGCTAATTGCTGTTTAAATGATGATGTGAAAAAAGAGAAACAAGAAATAACGTTACTAGACTCAGAAGTAAGTTCGAGTAAAGATTATATAAAAGATAGCTATAAAAA
>JAFJTK010000084.1 GCA_017880265.1 Candidatus Pelagibacter sp.
ACGCTCTTCCGATCTATTTTAACTTAAAGAGTGTTTTATCTAAGCTACTTGGATTTTTAGTATTGAATTCAATTCTTCCTCCGATAGAGTCAGCATCTTGATCTGGAGTCAAACTTTTTGAAATAACAATATTATCCAAAAGTTCGGTAGGTACGCCATCCAACATAACACTTCTATTGCCCTCAGGAGCAGTTAATGTTGCACCATTGATGGCTATTGTATTTAAATCTGAACTTAAACCTCTTATCGAAACATATCTACCTTCCCCTTGATCGTTTTCTACAGAGATTCCAGAAACTCTTCTAACAGCTTCTGCTGCAGTAGTATCAGGAAACTCCCCTAATGCATCTGAATCAATAACAGAAATGATCTTATCAGATGAACGTTGTTTATCTATTGCGCTAATTAAACTAGCTTTAGTTCCTACAACAACAACTTCTTCATATTTTTCTTTGTCTTGCGCATTAACATTAATTAAAAAAAATAAACAAAGTGTAAAAAAATATTTCATAAAAAATCTCCTTTAAATTAGTAAGCTAATTTAGGATTTTTTTATGAACCCGCTATGAAGGTAATGTAAAAACTTAATAAAAATTAAGTTAAAAAATAATGACATTTAAAGTGCAATATTGTTTCAACTAAATGAATAAAAATTACATGAATGTGAAGAAAGTGAAAACTCAATTTAACGAGCTTATTTAATTTCAAAAAGAAATTAAAACTTGTATTCAAGCCCTATTGAAAAAATATTTTTATTTTTTTCTTTATTGGGTGAATCAATCCTTGATAAAAAAGTAAATAATTTAAAACTCTTATCTATTTTATGATCATAGCCAATAGTTGAATGTTTGCCTGCCTCTATTTTCATGCTGGATGAGGCATATTGAAGTTTAATTTCACCTTTGGGATTTATTTTTCTGCTGTAACTATATACTCTGCCTTTCTTTTTTAAGCCGGTTGAAAGTTTTTTACTCTCTTGAAAAATAATTCCAAGCTTCGATTTTGATAGGGGAATTGAAAATGAAGCCCTTGATGAATCGTAACCTTTCATCATCTTATCAACAGAAAATGCAGCATCAAAAAGATCGCCTGCGTAGTGAACCGAATAAGACTCATAATCAGGTTCATTTCCTTTCGGGCTCTTAATTTTGTTTAATGTAAGAGAGACAGAATCCAGAAATTTTGGAGAAGTATAGCCAGCAAAATCTTTTAACCTATTTTCACCATGAAGAATATTTTTAATATCTGGAGCCAGGTCATTAAAAAGATCTACTTTTAGCTGAGATTTTTTAAAAGCTGTATCATGCGTACCAGCAAAAACAGTTCCAAGTTCAGTCTTTAAACCTAAAAAAGTATTTCGTTGCTTAAAAGTTCCTTCTTCGCCTCGTGCTTTTCCATCAACAACATCAAACTCATATTCAATTTGATAAATTACGTTAATGTTTGATTCCTTGAAGCTTGATAAGTCTCCCTTAATACCTATTTTTGAGGCATTATTTTCAAGATCAAACTTCTCAGTATTAGTTGTATTAGATATATGCTTTGAATCAAAGCCTATTTTTCCATAAAGATCTATGCTTGCATTAATATTTACACTAATAGCAAATAGAAATACAACAAAAAAATTACTTAAGTAATATTTTTTTGGCATAAATCTATACCCCAAAAATAATTCTTAATAGCACATAGAATAAAACAGTAAAG
>JAFJTK010000009.1 GCA_017880265.1 Candidatus Pelagibacter sp.
AAAATAACAATAAAGCTAGAGATGATGTTGAGTTTATCCTAAAGGGTTTACTTTTTGCTTCATCTTTAATTGCAATACTAACTACATTAGGAATAATATTTTCTTTATTATTTGAAAGTATTAAATTTTTTTCAGTTATTAATATTTTTGATTATTTATTTGGAACTAATTGGAGCCCTCAAAGAGCTTTTGTAAGTGACGCTTCCTCAATAACAGCAGCAGAATACGAAGAATTAAAAGATGCTTTTGGCTTTATTCCTTTAATAGCAGGAACTTCTTTTATAGCATTTATAGCAATGCTTGTTGCTGTTCCCATAGGCTTATTTTCAGGAATATATATGGCTGAGTATGCATCTGTTAAAGTCAGAAGGTTTTCTAAACCGATCATTGAAATTTTAGCTGGAATACCAACTGTAGTTTATGGTTTTTTTGCCGCTTTAACTGTTGGTCCATTTTTCAGACAACTAGGTGAAAATTTTGGATTAACTGTTTCCTCTGAAAGTGCTTTGGCAGCAGGCCTAATCATGGGTATAATGATCATCCCTTATATCTCCTCATTATCAGATGATGTTATTAATTCAGTCCCACAATCATTGAGAGACGGTTCCTATGCTATCGGAGCAACAAAATCTGAAACTATTAAAAAAGTTGTAATACCAGCTGCTCTACCTGGAATAATAGGATCAGTTTTATTGGCTGTATCAAGGGCTATTGGTGAAACTATGATTGTTGTAATGGCCGCAGGTCTAGCTGCAAATCTTACCATCAACCCTTTAGAGTCAACTACAACGATCACAACACAAATCGTAATGATACTAGTTGGAGATCAAGAATTTGACAGTCCAAAAACTCAATCTGCATTTGCTTTGGGTTTAACATTATTTATTGCAACATTAATCCTAAATTTTATAGCTCAAAGAGCTGTGAAGAAATATCGTGAAAAATATGACTAAAGAAGATCGTCTAAAAAAGAGACATAGTGCTGAAAAAAGATTTAAATTTTATGGTCTTGCCTCAATCTTTTTTGCCTTATTATTTGTATTAATTTTAGTAAATAACATTTTCTCCAAAGGAAGTTCTGCATTTATGAAAACTGCCATTAAGGCAGAGATTTTCTTTGACCCAGAACTACTCGAAATTAAAAATGGAGCAAGTAAAGATCAAATATTAGATGCAGATTTTTATGATATTACAATAGAATCCCTTCTAAGAGTATATCCTTCTAAAGATCTAGATGAGGAAAATGATTTAATTGATCTTTTTACTACAGATGCAGAAATTGAAATTAAAAAAGCTTTTTTAGAAGATAATACCTTAGTAGGTAAAAAAATTATTTTAGAAATAACTGCTTCTGATGACATTGATCAATTACATAAAGGAAACTATCCTAGAGATTTGCCAGAAGACAGAAGAAGAATTTCAAATATTCAATTAAAAATATATGATAATTTAGTTGAGAATAAAAAGATTATAAAAAATTTTAATAATTATTTTTTTAATAATGGTGATTCAAGAGATCCTGAGTTAGCTGGTATTGGTGGAGCGCTAGTTGGTTCTTTTTATAGTATTTTAATTTGCTTATTGCTTGCATTTCCTGTTGCAGTTCTTGCCTCAATTTATCTAGAGGAATTTGCTCCAAAAAATAAAATTACTGATTTTATTGAAATAAATATCAATAACCTAGCCGCAGTTCCTTCAATTGT
>JAFJTK010000008.1 GCA_017880265.1 Candidatus Pelagibacter sp.
GAACATCCAATTGTAAGAACTCATCCAGAAACAGGTAAAAAGATTTTATTCGTTAATTGGACTTATACAAAACAAATTATAGGTTTAGACAAAGAAGAAAGTGATCAAATTTTAAAAGAAATTTTTGAACATCAGGCAAGATTAGATCTAACTTGCAGATTTAATTGGACTGAAAACGCTGTTGCTATTTGGGATAATAGAAGTGTAATTCATTACGCAATAGCAGATTTTTTTCCTGGCCGAGGTTTAGGACACGAAAGAATTATGGACCGTATTGCAATTGAAGGTGATCATCCTCAATAGTTTTAATGCAAATTATTGATAAAATAATTACAAATTTTACTAACAATAAATCTCTTTATATTGGTGAAAAAGTCACCATGTCAGAACACATGATTCAAACAGCGATGCTTGCAGAAAAAGCAAAATGTAATGATGACTTGATATGTTCTTGTTTGCTGCATGATTATGGTCATTTTATTTTGGAAAATCCTGACGAATTAGTGAGAGAAAATTTAGACGGTAAGCATGAAGATATTGGTTATGAATATTTAAAAAATATATTCAAAAAAGAAATTATTGAACCAATAAAATATCATGTTCAAGCCAAGCGATACCTTGCTAGAGATGAAAAGTATTTTAAATTGTTATCGGAAGCATCAAAAATAAGTTTAAAATTACAAGGTGGTGTACTTAACGACAATGAGTCTGCTAAATTTGAAGCTCAAGATTACTTTAAATCAACAATTCTTTTGAGAAAATTTGATGAGGCAGCCAAAAAAACAGATATCAAAATGAAATCTATCCATGACTATAAAAAATTGCTAACGTCAAAATTAAAATGAAATTTGATTACTTAATCATTGGGGCTGGATCAGCAGGTTGTGTGCTTGCTAATCGATTATCAGAAAATAGTCAAAATAATGTCGCGGTTTTTGAAGCAGGTAAACCCAGTGATATTTGGAAAGTAAACATGCCTCTTGCAATTTTATATACAATGCATGATCCCAAATACAATTATAAATATTATTCAGAACCAGAACCTCACCTTCACAATCGAAATCTATTTTGTCCAAGAGGTAAAATGATTGGTGGTTGCTCTGCTCATAACGGAATGGTTTTTGTCAGAGGAAACCCTAATGATTACCAAAGATGGGCATCATTTGGATTAAAAGACTGGTCCTATGAAAAAGTTCTACCTTTCTTTAAGAAAATAGAAACTTGGTCAGAGGGTGAAAATGAATATCGAGGTGGAAATGGAATTTTACCAGTTAATCAATCAAAAAATAAAAATCCATTATTTAAAGCATTTATCGATTCAGCTGGTGAAGCTGGATATAAAATTAATGAAGACATGAACGGTAAAGATCAAGAAGGTTTTGGAATGTATGATGTAACTATTCATAAAGGGGAAAGAGCTAGTGTTTCAAAATATTATTTAAATCCTGCTAAAAAAAGAAAAAATCTTAAAGTTTTTACTGATGCTTTTGTTGAAAAAATTATTTTTGATGGAAAGAAAGCAATTGGTATTGAAGTAAAAATTAAAGATAAAGTAGAAAAAATTTATGCAAGTAAAGAGGTCATCCTTAGTGGAGGTGCAATAAACTCTCCTCAATTATTAATGCTTTCAGGTGTTGGTCCAAGCAAACATCTTAAAGACAATGGTATAGAGGTAGTTCATAATTTAGAGGGTGTTGGTA
>JAFJTK010000007.1 GCA_017880265.1 Candidatus Pelagibacter sp.
GCAGGATTTTTATTCTGCACAGCTGTAATTAAATCTTGATAAGTATTCTGCATTATTTATAAAACTAGTAGATTAAAATTATATTTCAATGAGCATAATATCAGACAGTTTAAAAAGAATTAAACCATCACCAACAATTGCTGTTACTCAAAAAGCAAGAGAATTAAGAGCTGCAGGCAAAGATGTAATTGGCCTTGGTGCTGGTGAACCAGACTTTGATACTCCAGACAATGTAAAGAATGCAGCAATTAAAGCTATTAAAAATGGAGACACTAAATATACAGCAGTAGATGGAACCCCAGCATTGAAAAAAGCGATTATTGCTAAGTTTAAAAGAGAAAATAAATTAAGTTACTCAGCAGATCAGATCACAGTTGGAACTGGTGGAAAACAAGTTTTATACAATGCATTCATGGCCACTTTAAACAAAGGTGATGAAGTTATAATTCCAGCGCCTTTTTGGGTATCTTACCCAGATATGGTTTTGTTAGCGGGAGGAAAGCCAAAAATAGTTAAATGTACTGAGCAAGAAGGATTTAAACTTACACCATCAAAATTAAGAAAAGCTATTACAAAAAAAACAAAATGGTTAATTTTAAACTCACCCTCAAATCCAACAGGTGCAGGTTACACTAAAAAAGAAATTGAAGAATTAGCAAAAGTTTTGATTAAAAATAAAAAAGTTCATATTTTGAGTGATGATATTTATGAGCATATTAAATATGATAATTTTAACTTTTATACAATCGCACAAAATTCAAAATTAAAAGATAGAACTCTTACTATGAATGGTGTTAGTAAATCTTATGCAATGACAGGTTGGAGAATAGGTTATGCAGCAGGTCCAAAAGATATAATTAAAGCAATTGGTAAAATTCAATCACAATCTACATCAAACCCATCTTCAATAAGTCAAGCAGCAGCTGTTGAAGCTTTAAATGGTAATCAAGGTTTTATTCAAAAGAGATCAAAGGCTTTTAAAGAAAGAAGAGATTTCGTTGTTAAAAGTTTAAAT
Organism: Candidatus Pelagibacter sp.; assembly: GCA_017880265.1. The sequence continues at coordinate 1,016 of JAFJTK010000007.1, forward strand.
AATATCAAAGGAATTAAATGTTTAACACCTAATGGTGCTTTTTATGTATTTCCAAGCTGCAAAGGTCTCTTAAACAAAAAAACAAAATTAAAAACAGATACTGATTTTGTTCAAAAATTACTTGAGAAATCAAATGTTGCTGTAGTACAAGGATCAGCCTTTGGATTAGATGGTTATTTTAGAATTTCATATGCTACTTCAATGCAAAATTTAAAAAAAGCAATGGAGAGAATAAAAACTTTTTGTGAAAGTTTATCTTAAGAAGTGAAAACAGCCTTATTATTCGGTGCATCTGGGTTAGTTGGAAGCCATGTTTTAAATCAATTAATTAGCAATAACAGCTATTCAAAGATTAAGTTATTTGTTCGCACTACAATAAATATCAGTGATCCAAAGATTGAAATTATTCAAACAGATTTTAAAAATTTAGAAAATCACAGGGAAGATATTAAAGGAGATGACTGCTTTTTTTGTATTGGTACTACTAAGAAAAATTCACCAGATAAAAATGAATATAAAAGAGTGGAGCTTGAGGTTCCAAAACAAGTTGCTCAAATTGCAAAATCAAACTCAGTAAATTCATTTGTTTTTATCTCATCTGGTTATGCAGATCCAAAAAGTTCAGGAGATTATTTAAAATTCAAAGGAGAAGTAGAAGAAGAATTAAAAAGACTTAATTTTC
>JAFJTK010000129.1 GCA_017880265.1 Candidatus Pelagibacter sp.
ATGATTTTTCTTTGAAAATATTACCATTAATTTGTTATGAAATAATCTATTCAGGTAAAATATTTAAAAACCCAAGCTTTGATTTAATGGTGAATATCTCTGAAGATGGTTGGTTCGGTAGCTCGATAGGACCCAAGCAACACTTTGCTCATAGTATTTTTAGAGCAGTTGAAAGTGGTAAGTATTTATTACGTTCAGCAAATAATGGTATTGCAGCTATTGTTAATCCCTTAGGTGTTGTTGAGCAAAAAGTTGAATACGGACAGTCAGGCTATATTGATTTTAAAAAAGCTCAAATAATGCAACCAACATTATTTTCTAAATATGGAAATAAAATCTTTATAACATTAATTTTACTATATATTTTTTTGATATTTTCATTTAATAAATTTAGAAATGAGTAATTTAAAAAATTTTCTTTTTACAAGTGAGTCAGTATCCGAAGGTCATCCGGATAAAGTTTCAGATAGAATCTCAGATATGGTGGTTGATAGTTATCTATCTGGAGATCCATTCTCAAGAGTTGCATGTGAAACACTAACAACAACGAACAAAGTAGTTTTAGCGGGAGAAGTTAGAGGTCCTGAGATAAAAAAAGATGAATTAATTGAAAAAGTTAGAAACTGCATAAAAGATATTGGCTATGATCAGGAAGGTTTTACTTGGAGAGAAGCAACAAAAATAGAAAGCCATCTTCATTCACAATCTGCTGACATTGCAATGGGTGTAGACTCATCTGGAAATAAAGATGAAGGAGCTGGAGACCAAGGTATTATGTTTGGATATGCTTGTAATGAAACTGATGTTTTAATGCCAGCACCTATTCATTACTCTCATAAAATTTTAAGATTAATGGCAGAAGATAGAAAGTCTGGAAAGTTAAAAAATATAGAACCAGACAGTAAGAGCCAAGTTACTTTTGAATATGTTGATGGAAAACCTACAAAAGTAAAATCTGTGGTGATATCTTCTCAGCATTCTGCAGATGTTAATCAAGCACAAGTTAGAGATTTATTAAGACCTTACATGCTACAATCTATTCCATCAAATTTTCTTGAAGGTTTTAATGAAGAAGAGTTTTACGTTAATCCAACAGGTAATTTTGTCATTGGAGGTCCAGATGGAGACTGTGGGCTAACAGGAAGAAAAATTATTGTAGATACATATGGTGGCGCAGCACCTCATGGAGGAGGAGCTTTTTCTGGAAAAGATCCTACAAAAGTAGACAGGTCTGCAGCTTATGCAGCAAGATATATTGCTAAGAATGTTGTTGCTTCAAAAATTGCAGACAAGTGTTTAATTCAATTAGCTTATGCAATAGGTGTTTCTAAACCACTATCAATTTATGTTGATTTATTTGATAATGATTTAGAAAAAAATAAATTTGTTGTAGATAAGATAAATGAAAATTTTGATCTAAGTCCTCGAGGTATTAGAGAGATGCTAAATTTAAATAAGCCAATATACGAGAAAACAGCTGCCTACGGGCACTTTGGAAGAACACCAGATGATAATGGTTCATTTTCTTGGGAAAAAACTGATAAAACTAGCCATTTTTCTAAATAGTTTCTGTTGAATTAAAAAAAAACTTTACTATATTGCCCTTACATTATTGAATTTACAAAATGGGCATTAGCCCATTTTTTTTTGGAGCAAACAAAAACATGTTAAATAAAAGAGCAGATAAATTAGAATTATTAAGAATAGCTGAAGCAGTAGCTTTAGAAAAATCTATCGACAAAGAACTAATTATTAGTTCAATGGAAACTGGAATTGCAAAAGCAGCAAAGTCTAAATTTGGTCAGGAAAATGAAATAAAAGTTTCAATTAATAGAGATAATGGTGACATTGAAATCTTTAGAAAATTGATTGTTGCTGAAAATCCAGAAAACTCTAATACAGAAATTAAACTTGAAGACGCAATTAATCTAAATGAAATTAACAAAGACAAAGCAGTTGGAGATGAGGTGTTACAACCGTTACCATCTTTTGACTTTGGAAGAATTGCAGCTCAAACGGCAAAACAAGTAATCAGTTTTAATGTAAGAGAAGCTGAGAGAGAAAGACAATACAATGACTTTATTGATAAAAAAGATACAATTTTAAGTGGTATTGTTAAAAGACTAGAATTTGGAAATGTTATTGCTGATCTTGGACGTACTGAAGCAATTATCCAAAAAAATGAAATGATACCAAGAGAAAATATTAAAGCTGGAGATAGAATTAAAGCTTATTGCTATGATGTAAGAAGAGAGCCGAGAGGACAACAAATTTTCTTATCAAGAGCACACCCAAAGTTTATGGAAAAACTTTTTGTTCAAGAAGTGCCAGAAATTTATGATGGATTAATTGAGATAAAATCTTCATCAAGAGATCCTGGCAGTAGAGCAAAAATTTGTGTTAAAGCAGTAGATACATCTCTTGATCCAGTTGGAGCTTGCGTGGGTATGAGAGGTTCTAGAGTTCAAGCTGTTGTAAATGAATTACAAGGTGAAAAAATTGATATTGTGAATTGGTCTGAAGATCCTGCAATCTTGGTTTCGAATGCTTTGTCACCAGCAGAAGTTCAAAGAGTAAATGTAGACTCAGAAAGAAAAAAATTAGACGTAATTTTAACTGAAGAAAATTTAAGTAAAGCAATTGGAAGAAGAGGTCAAAACGTAAGACTTGCAACTAAGTTATTAAATTATGAAATTAATATAATGACTGATGCAGAAGACTCGGAAAGAAGACAATCTGAATTTAAAGAAAAAACAGAAAATTTTGTTAAAAACTTAGAGTTAGATGAAACGTTGGGTCAATTACTTGTTGCTGAAGGGTTTTCATCAATAGATGATATTAAAGATACTACCGCAGAAAGTTTAATGAAAATTGAAGGTATTGAAGAAGATACTGCAAAAGCGTTAATAGAAAGAGCAAAAGAATTTCATCAAAAAGATCAAGAAGATATTTCAGAAAGAATAAAAGAATTAGGTCTTCAAGATGCTTTGATAAATTTAAAAGGACTAACGCCTGGAATGTTAATGACTTTAGGTGATCAAAAAATTCTAACTTTAGAAGATTTTGCTGATTTAGCATCAGACGAGCTAACAGGTGGATTTGATATCGTTAAAGGTGAAAGAGTAAAAATCCAAGGTTACTTGGAAGATTTTGCTTTATCAAAAGAAGAAGCGGATGAACTGATTATGTCTGCGAGAAACATTGTCTACAAAGATTGAGTGATGAGCTATGGAAAAGAAAACAAAATTAACAATATCTGGCACAGCCAAAAAATCGTTCAAAAATATTGAGCTTGCAAAAACTCAAGGAAAAAATTCTGTAGTAATAGAAAAACAACCAAGCAAATTTCCAAGTAGAGGTGGATCGTCTAGACCTGGAGGCTTTAAGCCGAAAACGACCTCAACATTTAATAGAGGAGCTCCTATAAAACCATCATTTGCACCTAAATCACCCCCAATAACAAATGACTTTGAGCGAAGAAAGTTGGCAGAGCAAAGAGCCACAAAAAGACTTAAAGGGGACAATGATAATAAAGATAAAAAAACTTTAAAAGCTGGAACCAAAAAAAGAGAATTAAAATTAACAGTCTCACGAGCTTTAAGTGATGAGATTGAAGCAAGAGAAAGAAGTTTAGCCTCTGTAAAGAGAGCAAGGCAAAAAGAGAATAAAAATTTAACTAAAGAAGAAGCTCAAGAAAATTTAAAACCAGTTAAACGAGATGTGAATATTCCTGAAGCTATTACCGTTAGAGAGCTTGCTAACAGAATGGCTGAACAATCGAGTAATGTTATTAAGTTTTTATTTGGAATGGGCGTAACAGTAACTATCAATCAAACATTAGCAGCTGATACTGCTGAATACTTAGTAAAAGAGTTTGGGCACAATCCAATTAGAGAAGAAAAAGCTGAAGAAATAATTCAAAAGATTAAAGCAACAAGAGTAGAAAATTTAAAAAATAGACCACCAATTATAACTGTAATGGGTCACGTAGATCATGGTAAAACTTCAGTGCTAGATGTTTTAAGAAGTGCAAATGTTGTATCTGGAGAATTTGGTGGAATAACTCAACACATTGGAGCTTATCAAATAGAAAGCCAATCTAATAAATTAACTTTTATTGACACACCAGGTCACGCCGCATTTACAGAAATGAGAGCAAGAGGTTCTAAATTAACAGATGTGGTTGTATTAGTGGTAGCTGCTGATGATGGTGTTAAACCACAAACAGTAGAGTCTATAAAGCACGCTAAAGCTGCAAATGTTCCAATAGTTGTAGCTATTAACAAATGTGATTTACCAGATGCAGATCCACAAAAAATTAAAAACCAATTACTAGAGCATGAGCTTATTGCTGAAGATTTATCAGGTGATACTTTAATGGTTGAAATCTCAGCAACAACTAAAATGAATTTAGATAAATTAGTTGAAGCAATTATTTTACAAGCTGAAATATTAGATTTAAAAACTGATTTCGAATCTAAGGCTACGGGAATCGTATTAGAATCTAAAATTGATGTTGGAAGAGGGCCTGTTGCAACAATCATAGTAACTACTGGAACTTTAAAAAGAGGAGATTTTTTTGTAAGTGGTTTGAAATGGGGAAAAGTCAGAGCAATAATTGATGATAAAGGAAAAAATATTAATGAAGCACCTCCATCAGCACCAGTTGAAATTTTAGGAATTAATGGTGCAGCAAAATCTGGAGATGATTTTATCGTTGTTGACAATGAAAAAGAGGCAAAAACTTTAAGTGAAAATAGAGCCCAAGAAAGCAAAGAGGCTAAAAACCCATTAACATTTGCAACGCAAGACTCTGCTTTTTCAGATAATTCAGCTGAGGAATTAAATTTAATAATTAAATCAGATGTACATGGATCATCTGAAGCAATTAAAAATGCAATTGGTCAGATTAAACATGATGAAGTTAAACCAAAAATAATTTTAGCAGATATAGGAATGGTAACAGAAACAGATGTTACTTTAGCTAAAGCTTCAAATGCAGTTTTAATTGCATTCAATGTTAAGCCAAGTAAGGAAGCAAAAAAATTAGCAGAAAATGAAAAAATTAAAATCTCATCATATAATATTATTTATGAAGTTTTAGATTATATAAAACAAAAAATGTCAGGATTATTATCTCCTGATATTCAAGAAACAGTTACAGGAACTGCTCAAATTTTAGAAATTTTTAAAGTCTCGGGAGCTGGAAAAGTAGCAGGGTCTAAAGTGATGGAGGGTGAAATCACTACTACTTCAGACGTTCGAATAATTAGAGATGGAGCAATTATTTATACAGGAAAAGTTGGAACTCTATTTAGAGAAAAAAACCAGGTAAAACAGGTTAGTAACGGTCAAGAGTGTGGAATTACAGTAAAAGATTACATGGATTTCCAAAAAAACGACACAATAGAGGCATTTAGTGTAACATCTACTGAGAGAATGATTTAATGAGCGATAGAATTGGAAAGCCAATATCACAAAGACAGCTAAGGGTTGGAGAAATGATCAAGCAGTCTTTAAGCATGATTTTTATAAAAAATGAGGCTAAGGTCCCGAATTTAGAAACTAATACTATAACGGTTACTGAGGTTAGAATGAGCCAAGACTTGAAAATTGCTAAAGCATATGTGCTTCCATTGGGTGGCAAAAATGCAGAGGAAGTGATTGAAGTTTTAAAAAAATACTCATTTTTAATTAGAAAAATTTTATCACAAAAAGTGGTTATGAAATTTTTACCAAAATTACTCTTTAGAAAAGACGAGTCTTTTGAGTATGCGGAAAAAATAGAAAACTTAATAAAACAAACAAATAAATAGGAAAAAAGAGGCATGAACAAAAAGGCACAAGAATTAGCAATGCACGAAAAAGATACTGGATCTTCAGAGGTACAGATAGCTTTGCTAACAGAGAAAATTGAAACTCTCTCTACACACATTAAGCAATTCAAAAAAGATAAACATTCATCTGTTGGATTGTTGAGAGCGGTAAATAGAAGAAAGAAATTGTTAGAATACCTAAAGAATACAAAAATGGATTCTTACAAAAATGTACTGTCGAAATTGGGATTAAGAAAATAAAGATCAAGCTAGATAGAACGGAATGGAACGAAACGAACGAAACGAAATGGAAATGAAATGTTTAAAGTATATAAGAAGGAAATAGAAGTAGCAGGAAAGAAGATAAGTTTAGAAACAGGTAAAGTAGCAAGACAGGCAGACGGAGCAAT
>JAFJTK010000133.1 GCA_017880265.1 Candidatus Pelagibacter sp.
CTATAACAAGGCATAAGAAAATACTAATCAACATTATAGAGGTCGTCTCAATTGCTTTGTCCCAAAATCTTGGGTGTAAAAATCCTATGAAAAATGTGCAAAAGCCTACTGCAACAGTAGTTTTAATCTTTTTACCACTTGCAAAATAAGTAAGTACAACAACTCCTATGATTACTGCAGGCCAAGGAGCTTGAACTAAAAAGTTTTTTAACCCCATTAACATCGCTAGTAAAAAATTATTTATCGCTTCAAAAATAAAACCAAAATTTTCATTTAAAGCTTTGAACCATTTATTGATCCATTTCATTAAAGGTAAATCTAACCATTTAGGCCAATCGCTTAACCAAGAAAAATCTTTTAACAATTCACCAACAGACTCAGGTTTTCTTTTTGATGAATTGTAACTTGCAATTAATAACCATACAAAAATACCTAAAAGACTGAGGTTGAATAGATCTCTTTTATTTTTGAACATATATGATTATTTTCTTTTATAGAAAGAGCCCATTAAAGGGCTCTTTCAAATTTATTATTTATAACTGGATTACAAAGCAGCTGAAACTTTTGAAGCTACGTCTGCAGGTACCCAACTTTTCCACATTGCTTGAGTTTTCAAAAACTCTTTAGCAGTTAACTCCATATCACCATCAGACTCGTCTTCGTAGAAGGCTAACATTTTGTTAACTACTGCTGTAGGAATAGTATATTTTTCTAAGAAAGCTGTTTCAGCTGGGTGAGCTTTTGCCCAATCAGTTAATACAGATTTAGTTAGAGCCATATCTCTATACTCACAAGCACAAGATTTTTTGTAAGAATCTGGTCCGTTAGCTTTGATGTCTTCAACAACTGCAGACATATTATTCCAACAGTCTGCATCAAAAGCAGGTTCTTTTAATCTAACAAGATCAACTTTTCCCATTAAACCAGTAGGTGCCCAGTAGTATGTAAAGATAGGTTTTTTCTTAGCAAATGCTCCAGCGATAGCAGCATCTAATGCACCACCTGAACCTGGGTCAAAGTTAGTATAGTATTTATCTAAACCATACTCTTTTTGTTTTACTAAATTTACTGTGTAACAAGTCCAACCTGAAATACAGCTAGTCATTCTACCTTTTGATGGATCTTCCGGATCACTAAATAGGGCTGCTATTTTTGGATCTTTCATATCCTCTACTGATTTTAAATTATATTTATCAGCTGTAGCTTTATCTACGTAGAAAGCTTGCTGAGAGTCTGGAGTGTTCACACCAATATTTTTGATCGTACCAGCTTTTTCGTGAGGCTCGTAGTTTGCAATAATATTGTCGTACCAAACTTCAGTAATTACATCTAACTGCTTATCGTAGTGTGCAGCCATGATCGGTGTAGTACTTCCTTTTGTAACAGACACTTCACACCCGTATCCTTTTTCAAGAATAAAAGTCGCAATAGCTGTATGAATGTTTGCACTACTCCAGTCGAAATCTCCCAATCTTGCTTTACAATCAGCTGCATTAGCACTAGTTGCTAATACGGATGATGCAAAAAAAGCTGAAAGAACTAATTTTTTTAAAAACTTCATTAAATTATCTCCTTAAGGTTAAGTTTTAATAAGAAGATTAAATAATGAATGAGATTAAAAAACAAGGGGCAAATTATAAATACAACTATCAATTGCATTGAAAAATATACCCTTTTATATAATGATTAAGAGTGAGTGAAATTTCAAAATTAGAAAAAAATTCCAATTATTTAAAAGTTATTTGGGATGATGGAGAAGAAAGTAAATTTAATTATTTATGGTTAAGAGATAATTGCCCAACAGCACATGACAAAGATTCGCGTCATAGAATGTTTAATATTTTAAACGTTTCAACAAATATTAATCCAAAAAATTATAGTATTGGTGAAAATGGAAGCTTAGAAATAGAATGGAGTGAAGGCGATCACAAAAGTTCATACGATACTTCGTGGCTGAGAGAAAATTGCTACACTTTAAAAAATAAAGCTAAATATGTTTCTCCTTATAAACTTTGGGATAATTCATTAGAGAAAAATTTAAAATCAATTGAAATAGATCATGATGAAATAATTAATTCAGAAGAAGGTTTAGTTAAATGGCTAGAACTTTTACATCATACAGGAATTGCAATTGTTAAAAATGCACCGGTTGAAAAAAATTCAGCCTTTAAAGTTTTAAATAGAATAAGTCATACTAGAGAAACTTTTTTTAAAACTCCATTTGAAGTTATCAATATTCCAAAACCAAATAATTCAGCCTATACTGCTCATGCTTTAAGAAATCACATGGATCTTCCTTGGTTTGAAAATCCTCCAGGGTATCAATTTTTACATTGTTTGATTAATTCTGCTAAAGGTGGAGATTCCTCAGCAGTAGACGCGTTTGCTGTTGCAGATTATTTAAGAAAAAATGAAAAAGAAGTATTTGATACTTTAGTTTCTGTTCCATTGAAATTTAAAGATAAAGATTATACTCAAGTAGCGCACAGAAGTTTTCATTCTCCAGCTATAACATTAACAAAAGATGGAGATTACAATGATATAAGATTTAGTGTTGCAACAATGGACACACTAGATTGTGATCCTGAAATTATGGAAAAAGTTTATAAAGCACATCATCGATTTGGTAATTTATTGCATGATAAAAAATATCAAATTAATTTTAGATTAGAGCCAGGCGATATATTTTCATTTAATAATAGAAGACTTTTGCACGGCAGAACTGAATTTGATCCAAACTCAGGACATAGACATTTGCAAGGTTATTATATGGATCGAGATGAAATTATTGGAAGATTAAATTATTTAAAAAAGTAATTTAAACCTCAGGTAGAAATTTTATTCACATTCTTTTTTAGCGCAGTTAAATTTATTTTTTTTTCTAACATTTAATTAATTTTTTTAATATTGTTCATGTAATTTTAAATAAAAATTGAGAGGGAAATAAAATGAATATAAGAAAAATCTTTTTAAATGTTTGTATTTTCCTGATGCTTTCTACATCGGCTGTATTTGCAAAAACACAAATCGAATGGTGGCATGCATTTGGGGGAAGACTAGGAGAACTTTTAGATGAGCAAGTTCAAAAGTTTAATGCTAGTCAGAACGACTATGAAGTTGTTCATACAAGAAAAGGAAACTATTCCGAAACATTAAACGCTGGAATTGCCGCTTTTAGAGCAAAACAACAACCTCATTTGTTGATGGTTTTTGAAGTAGGTACTGCAACTATGATGGCAGCTAAAGGTGCAATTAAACCAGTATATGAAGTGATGGCTGAGTCTGGCTTGTCATTCAATGCTGACGCTTACATTCCACCTGTTAAAGGTTACTACACAACAACAGATGGAAAGATGTTATCGTTACCATATAACTCTTCAACTCCTGTTTTGTGGGTGAATAGAGACTTAATGAAAAAAGCAGGACTAAATCCTGATATGAGTCTTGCTACTTGGTCTGATGTTGGTATGGCACTTGATAAAGCTAAATCTTCTGGAACATCTTGTGGTTTAACTACTGCTTGGCAAAGTTGGATACATTTAGAAAACTTTTCTGCTTACCACAATGTTCCTTTTGCGAGTAAAGCAAACGGCTTTGCTGGTTTAGATACATCGCTATCATTTAATAGCGCTTTACATGTTAAACATTTAGAAATGATGGGTAACTGGGCAAAAGATGGTAAATTCTTTTATGCTGGTAGAAGAAACGAAGGTGGAGCAAACTTTAGAGCAGGTGAGTGCATGTTCTTTACAGAAAGTTCTGCTGGATATGCTGGTATAAAAAAAGAAGCTAAATTTGATTTTGAAATCAGACCTTTACCTTATCATGCTGGAACTAAAGCTCCTCAAAATACAATTATTGGAGGATCATCATTATGGGTTATGACTGGTCATTCAGCTGATGAGTATAAAGGTGTAGCAACTTTTATTAATTTCCTATCAGGAACAGATATCCAATCAAAATGGCACCAAGATACTGGTTACTTGCCTATTACAATTGCAGCAAGTGAAAAAACAGCTGCAGATGGTTTTTACAATGCAAATCCTGGAACGGATATTGCTGGAAATCAAATGATGGCAAAAGCTCCAACAGAAAACTCAAAAGGTTTAAGGCTTGGTTCTTTTGATCAAATCCGAGGTATTATCGATGAAGAATTAGAAGCAATTTGGACTGGAAGTAAATCAGCTCAAGTCGCTATGGATAGTGCTGTTAAAAGAGGTGATGCTCTTTTAAGAAGATTTGAAAAAGCTAATAAATAATCAAACTATTTAATCTGGGGGTTAACCAACCCCCAGATCTTTCATATGGAAAAAAAAGTTTTTTTTAGAGGTTGGTTTTTACCAATTTTATTACTTTCACCACAATTAATTATTTCAATAATATTTTTTTTCTATCCAGCAGGACAAGCAATTTCAAACTCATTATATCTGCCAGATCCTTTTGGTTTAAGCTCAGAATTTGTTGGTTTAGAAAATTTTTTATTTTTATTTAATGACAGCTATTATTTATCAAGTTTTGTAACTACAATTTTTTTTTCAACAAGTGTCTCAGTTTTATCAATGGGCCTTGGCCTGTATTTTGCATTACTTGCTGACCGAATTTTTAAAGGAGCAGGGGTTTATAAAACACTTTTAATTTGGCCATATGCAGTAGCACCAGCAGTTGCTGGTGTTTTGTGGATGTTTTTATTTTCAAGTAGAATAGGCGTTGTTTCATGGTACTTAGGTTTATTGGGCTATGATTGGAATCATGCTTTAAATAGTGAAGAAGCTATGGGGTTAGTTGTTCTTGCCTCAACTTGGGGAAGAATAAGCTATAATTTTTTATTTTTTCTTGCTGGTTTGCAAGCTATTCCAAAATCAATTATTGAAGCTGCAGCTATAGATGGTGCTAGTTTTTGGAAAAGATTTAGAACAATTGTCTTTCCATTGTTATCTCCAATCACATTTTTTTTATTAGTAGTAAATATAGTTTATGCTTTTTTTGAAACTTTCGGTGTAATTCATACGATTACTTCAGGAGGTCCAGAGCAATCAACTACCACTCTTGTATATAAAGTTTATTCTGATGGTTTTGTTGGTCAAGATCTTGGATCTAGTGCTGCTCAATCTGTAATTTTATTAGTCGTGGTAGGATTGTTAACCATCATTCAGTTTAAATATATAGAAAGAAAAGTTCATTATTAATGATTGAAAGAAATAAAAAAGGATATTTCATGTCCCATCTGGGTTTGATCATTGGAATTGTTTTTATTTTTTTTCCAGTTTGGTTAACATTTGTTGCTTCAACTGTTACTCAAGAAGATATTATTCAACCTCCATTTCCGTTATTGCCTGGACCACATTTTTTTGAAAATTATTCTTATGCATTATTTGAAGGAACTCCAGAAGGTTATGGAAAAAACATTCCTGTTATTAAATTATTAATTAATTCAGCAATTATGGCGTTAGGCATAACTATTGGTAAAATTATAATTTCTTTACTTTCAGCTTTTGCAATTGTTTATTTCAGATTTCCTGGAAGGAAGTTTTTCTTTTGGTTAATATTTATAACTTTAATGTTGCCTGTAGAAGTTCGAATTGTCCCTACTTATGAAATAGCGGCTAAATTAAATTTATTAAATAGTTATGCAGGACTAATATTTCCATTAATTGCATCTGCAACAGCTACTTTTTTATTTAGACAATTTTTTATGACAATTCCAAATGAAATGGTTGAAGCAGCTAGGATGGATGGAGCCAAACCAATGAAATTTTTCATTGATATTTTAATTCCTATTAGTCGAACAAATATTGCAGCTTTATTTGTTATTTTATTTATTTATGGATGGAATCAATATCTTTGGCCATTATTAATGACTACTGATCCAAATATGAACACTATAGTAATGGGTATCAATCAAATGATTCCAGGTGGAGATGATTTTGGTCATTGGCCGACAATAATGGCAACATCAATTTTGGCAATGTTACCACCTGTTTTAATTATTATTACAATGCAAAGATTTTTTGTTAAAGGTTTATTGGAAAGTGAAAAATAAAATTTATGGCTAAGATAAATTTACAAAATATTAAAAAATCATATGGGAACAATACAGTAATCCATAATTTAAGTGCTGATATTGCAGATGGTGAATTAATTGTGATAGTTGGACCTTCTGGCTGT
>JAFJTK010000171.1 GCA_017880265.1 Candidatus Pelagibacter sp.
TAATATGAAATCTTTTGGAATTGTATTTTTGTCATTCCTAATAATTGCGTTTTTATCTATTTCTTTTGTAATGAGTAGAATGAATATGCTGCCTGTTAATCAGATTAGCTAAATTGGAAAAATAGTTTTAGAAACTCTACACGACGAGCATAATTTATAACTAGTTAAAATCAAATTTTGCGAAACGCTCTCATCTTCTTTTTTACATTCATCACAAATATTATTTAATTCTCTAATTAATTCTTCATCGTATTTATCATCTAAACTATCAGTCATTATCTGTAAGTCCTGCACCAGCCGCACCCTCTTTTAAACTATCACTTTCTTCTACAAAAGTATCTTCTGCTAATTTGTACAGACTATTCCATTCTGACTCTGTAAAACTATCTTTATTATCAATAAATTTAATCTCAATTTCGTTTGCAAATTCAGGAATGTCTTGGTCCAAAAAATTTGAACAAATATTTACATTCAAATTAAGTAAAATTTCATTTTGATCCAATTTTACATGTATTTTTTTTCCACTAATTTCTGAAGCTCTACTTAAAAAAGATAAAAAAATAACAGGATATGCAATTTTTTTGAACTTTATGGTTTTAAAATTTTCTACTGATTTAATCTGATCTAAAAAACTAATACCAAGTATAATTGGACAATAGGCATCAGATGAAGTCTCATTTATTTCACTGATTAAATTTAACTCTTCAAATTTTTTTGTGGATTTGTCTTTATAATATTTATTTAAATTTTTAATTCCTTGAAAACCAAACAACTCTAGTTGACGAATAGATTTTCCAATTTCCTCAGAATTTCCCCAAGAATAACCAACTGCTCTACTTGCTCTTTTAACTGCAGTTTCAATTTCACTTAAAGATCTCATTATTAATTATTCGTTTTATAAACCCACTGCTCATCGTAATTTTTCAATTCAGTTGGCAAGGGAGCTCCTTGAAACATACAAATTCTTAACCATTTATCTGATCTTGGATCAAACTTTAACGCTCCAAAAAAAGATAATTTAAGTCTCAACATATCAATTGGAATAATATCTTTACCAATTGTATTATCTTGAATTTCAGAATATGGAAATTTTTCTACTATAAAAGCTCGTCTGATAACGTGTCTAAATTCTGAATTTGAAGATAATAATTGAGCGATTGTTAAGTTTTCTTTTTCTAAAAAAAGTTTTTCATAAAGTTTTTTTATGTCTCTTGCAATTGCTAGTGGCTGCTCAAGTTCAGAACCGTGTTCTTCAAATCTATCAGCCAATCTAGGTTCTTCTTTGTTTTTAGAAATAAACCAGAAGTTTTGCTGACTTTCTTTTTGATCAAAATTTATATCTAAAATATTAGGATATTTTTTTTCTATTATTTTTTTTAATTCATTTACTGTTCTATTAGTTGGAATGTTAAAATATTTATCTTCATCTGAGCTCATATTGCTAACTAATGGTTCTATAATATGATTGTATGGCTCCATCATTATAGAGACTACGTATTCTATGCACTCTTCACAAACATTTTGCTCTAACCACAAGTATATTTTGTTAAAAGCATATTCAGCTTTAAAATCAAAACTATTTTCAATGTAATCTATAAACTTTCTAATATTTTTTAATAATGATTTGATTTTGTTTTGTTGATATTCACTATCTGTATTCCAAC
>JAFJTK010000006.1 GCA_017880265.1 Candidatus Pelagibacter sp.
CTCTTGCTATAATCCTTGCTTTTGCAGTTAAGGGTATCTCTTTGTATCTTGCAAAAACTACGATGATAAGTATTGGGGAAGAAGTCAAAAAAAAACTTCAGTTTGATATGATTAAATCACTGATAAATGCTGATCTTCAAGTGATTCATAAAAAACATTCTGGAAAATTTATTTCTAATCTTACTTATGATGTAAATCACATAACAGATAGTCTTAGTACTGGAGTATTAAATTTATTTAAAGATAGCGTCACACTAATTGGTTTATTAATGGTGATGTTTTTTCAAAATTGGAAGCTGTCTCTTATTGCAATTATCATGATTCCCTTAGCAAGTGTTGTCTCAAAAACATTAAGTAAAAGAATTAAAAAAGTAACAATTGAAGCTCAAGAAAAATCTGGATTTTTAACAACTTATTTAGTCGAACTATTCAAAAATCATAAATTAATAAAAATATTTCAAAAAGAAAATTATGAAAAAGATAGAGCTAATGAACGATTGTCCGAATTAAAAGAAAAAAATAAAAAGATACTTATTGTATTTACAAGAATGTCTCCAGTCATGGAAACTTTGACAGGATTTATGATTGCAACATTAATTTTTTACTCAAGCAAATTAGTTGCAAAAAATGAACTTGATATAAATAATTTTTTTTCATTTTTAGCTGCAATGATGTTGGCTTATCAACCAGTTAGAGCATTATCAAATTTAGCTATGGTATTTAAACAAGGTTTATCTGCCGCATCAAGAATCCTTCCCATCATTGATCAAGAAAATGAAATACAAGAACAAGCTGATGCTAGAAATATTCAACTTAATAAAGGAGAAATCAATTTTAAAAATGTTAATTTTTTTTACGAGAGAGAAGAAGGAAATATTTTAAAAAATATTAATCTTACTTTTGAAGGTGGTAAAATGACCTCTCTTGTCGGGCATAGTGGGTCTGGAAAATCAACTATATTGAATTTAATTCCTAGGTTTTATGATGTTCAGTCTGGAGATATTACGATTGATGGTCAGTCAATTTATAAGGGGAAACTTAAATCCCTGAGGGACTCTATTTCACTCGTAAGCCAAGAGACGACTTTATTTGATGACACTATTAAAAATAATATAAAATATGCAAAATATGATGCAACAGAAGAAGAAATAATAGAAGCAGCAAAAAAATCTTTTTGCGATGAATTCATAAATAAACTTCCTGATAAATATGAAACAATTATTGGTGAGAATGGTGTGAGGCTTTCAGGTGGAGAAAAACAAAGAATATCAATTGCTAGAGCAATGATGAAAAAAAGTCCAATTATACTCTTAGATGAGGCGACATCATCTTTGGATGCTGAAACTGAATCGAAAATTCAAAGTGCCCTTAAAATTTTAACAGAAAATAAAACAACGATAGTGATTGCACATAGACTTTCAACAATCCTAAATTCAAATAATATCTATGTAATAGAATCTGGTGAAGTTATTGATCATGGGAAGCATGATGAATTAATGAATAAGTCTGAAATGTACAAAAACTTTTATGAAAAACAAATACAAAAGTGATGGTATTTTTAATATATCAACTAATTTTAATTTTAATAATACTTATTTCACCTCTTATAATTCTCTACAGAATTTTAAAAAATAAAGAGGATAGTGCAAGATTTAGAGAAA
>JAFJTK010000139.1 GCA_017880265.1 Candidatus Pelagibacter sp.
TTATTTACTAATTGTTGCTTAACACCTAGCTCGTCTCTTATATTTATTTCTAATTCTCTACTTTTGAGATCTTGATCATTCCAAATATATAAAATTCCCTTATTTTCAACTAAGCCTTCTAATTCAATTTCATCAAATAATTCATCATAAGCTGGTAATGCTAAATCTAAAATTTGATGCATATTTTTAGCTGTATGCATCATATTTTTAGTTGTTGAATTCATTATAAATTTTAAAAACCATGGGATCATTTTTGGAACATAGTTCCACTTTAAAGCTAAAGGTCCAGACGAACTCAATAACATAGCCGGAACATCTGCTAGCACATCAGGACGATTAAGAGGAACCGAAGCATATGGTGAAAAATGACCGGCATTTCCATAGGATGCTGCTTGTGCGCCAGGATTATCTCTGTCAAAAATAGTTACATTGAATCCTTTTTTCTGAAGAAACAAAGCATTTGATACACCTTGGATTCCAGCCCCTACGATCCCAACTTTGATATTTTTATTCATGATCGTTTTTTATAGTTAAAAAAATAATATTTGGTAGTGGCAAATTATACTCAATAAATATGGTAAAAATTTAAGCTATAGTTTGTTGACTATGAATTTTAGCACTTAACACAATGCCAAAACCAATCATGGTTGCAAGCATTGAAGATCCTCCATAAGACATTATTGGAAGTGGAGAGCCAACTATAGGTAATAATCCTAATACCATCGATAAATTAACTGTAATATAAATAAAAATTGCAAATGCAAAACCAAAACAAAACATTCTAGCAAAACTGCTTCTTGAGATTGCTCCTATTTGAATTATTCTAATGATAATAATTGTATACAATAACAAAAGTCCAACTGAGCCGATAAAACCAAACTCCTCTGAAAATAAAGTAAAAATAAAGTCGGTATGTTTCTCAGGTAAAAAATCTAAATAACTTTGTGTCCCTTGTAAAAAGCCTTTACCTGAAAGTCCTCCAGAACCAATTGCAATTTTAGATTGGATAATCTGATAACCAGCTCCCAATGGATCTCGATCAGGATCTAAAAAAGTTAAAATTCTTAATTTTTGATAAGGCTCTAAGTAAGTGATTATAAAAGGTAATGAAATCAGAAAGGTTATTAATGAAACAAAAAAATACTTAATTTTTACTCCTCCTAACCATAGTATTATTAGTCCACTAGATGCTATCAATATAGATGTTCCAAGATCAGGCTGAGATAAAACAAAAATTATTGGAATTATAATTAAAGTTAATGGAACAAAAATACTGACAAATGAATTTACTTTTTCAGGATTCAATCGGTGATAATATTTTGCAAGACAAAGAATAATTCCTATTTTCATTAATTCTGATGGTTGTAAAACTAAAAAATATAAATTAATCCAACGTTGTGATCCTGAGGCTTTTATTCCATAAATAGAAACCCAGATTAGTAACAAAATAATAATACCGTATAAAAAATAGGAACATAGATGCCAAAATTTAATATTAAAAAAAGAAATTACCAACATTAGAATAAAAAAAGCTACTAATTTAGTTAAATGACTTTTGGTGTGATAATGGAATTCACCACCATCAGTAGAGTACATTATAAAAAAACTCAATACAGATAAGATAATTATACAAAACAACAGAATAAAATCTAAATTTTTAATTTTTTGAAAAAAATTTAGATCAGAGTTAAGTCGAGATTGTTGATACATCTAAATATTAAATTCTTTAAAATCTGGAAGTTGTTTTCTATATTGATGACGATCGACTATTAATTTAAATAGTTTTGTTGCCATCGGTGCTGCTGCTGAGCTACCTGATCCCCCATGTTCAACAATGATACTAACTGCATATCTTGGATTTCGATATGGACCAAACGCAACATATAAAGCATGATCTCTTTCTTCATAAGGTATTTGGGAAGTTTTAAGATCAAGCTCTCTTTCTCTTTTACTAATTCTTTTAACTTGAGCAGTTCCAGTTTTTCCTGCAAACTGATATTTAGGATCCTCTATTCTTGATTTATATGACGTTCCTCTTAATTCATTTGTGGAGCTGAACATTACCTCTTGAATGATTTTAATATTTCTTTGATCACCATATAGTGGCTTGTACGAATTATTTAATTTACTATCTTGCATGGCTTTTTTAACTTGTTCAGATGTTAGTTGATTGTCATCTGTTAAAATTTTAGGTGTAATTTTGTAACCACCGTTTGCAATTTGTGCTGTCATTAAACAAAGTTGTATTGGGGTTGTTTGTGTATACCCTTGACCAATTCCAGTAATTAAAGTTTCTCCTAAAACCCAACCTTTTCCGAGTTCATTTATTTTCCATTTTGTATCAGGAAATTGTCCTGCTTTTTCATTTTCAAAATATTCTCCTAGAACCTTATTTCCTAAGCCAAACTTTTCTGCTGTAATTTTTAATCGATCAACACCAAGTTTTCTTGCAACTTCATAAAAATAAGTGTCACAAGACTGTTTCATTGCATCTTTCAAACTAACAAAACCATGTCCTTGTTCTTTCCAGCAGTGAAACGTTTGACCATACAATTCCATTTTACCCTTGCATTGAACTTTAAACTTAGTGTCAATAACTCCATTTTCTAAAGCTGATAATGCAACAATTGGTTTTATAGTTGATCCTGGAGAGTAAAGACCCGAAAGTGTCTTGTTGATTAGAGGTTTTAAAGGATTATTTCTAATTAACTGCCATTCATCTTGACTAATACCAAATAAAAAAGAATTTGGATTATAAGACGGTGAAGAATACATCGCAATCATTTCACCTGTATAAATATCCATTACACTTATAGAGCCAGCTTTACCCTCTAATAATTCAGCTGATAATTTTTGAACTTCAGTATCTAAAGTTATTCTTATCTTAGAGCCCTGTTTACCTTTTTGATATTCAAGTTGATTTATTCTTTTACCATAAGCATTAACCTCATATCTTTGAATATCATTCACTCCAATTAAGTCATTTTCTAAAGTTTTTTCTAATCCCAATTTTCCAATTTTTATTCCTGGAACAAATTTTTCTTGGATAACTTCATTTTGTAAAATATCCTCTTCATTAGGTTGACTGACATATCCCAACACGTGTGTGTAAATATCACTAAACGGATAATCCCTTGAGATAGTCATAACAGGCTTTACACCTACTAATTCATAAAGATAATTATTAATTTTTAAAAACTCATCCCAGCTAAGATTTTCCGAAACAATTAAACTTTCCCATGGTTTTAATTGTTTTCTTTTTATTTTGATTTTTTCAATCTGTTTTACATTCATGTTTAAAATGACTTTTAATCTTGATAGAAGATAGTTAAAATTTTCTACTTGCTCAGGTATGATGTGTAGTTGATATACTTTTAAATTTCCGGCAATAATATTACCAAAATAATCAGTAATATTTCCTCTTGTGGGAGGAAGTTTCCATTCTCTAATTCTATTTTTATCTGAAAGTGTTAAATATTTCTTATTATCATTTATCTGCAATGAAAATAAACGAGCAACTAATCCACCAAAAATAACTATTTTTGCTGCACCAATAATAAACATTCGTCTGTTTATGATGTCTGATTTTCTTATTCCAAAATTTCTTTTAATCATTTGTTTGAATTGTGATTTTATTTTCTAAAACGTTAAATAAAAATAAAAAGAATGGATATAAAATAAAAGTAAAACCTGAATTTATTAAGTATCGCATGTAATTAATTTCAATTGAAAATACAATATCTAAGCTGACAACCTGGATAGAATTAATTAATAAAATAGTTACTAAAAATGATATCCAGTCATTAATAAAATTTGGTGTAATAGTAATATTTCTTAAATAAGCTGTAACAACACAGATTAATAGATAGCAAAAACTACTAAAACCTATTGGAATTCCAACAACTACATCATTTATTATACCTGCTAAAAATATTGATCCATAACTTAAATATCTTGGATTTTTTAATGTCCAATAAAAAATTAAAATATGAACAAAATTGAATGAGAAGTTTTCAATTTTTAAATAATTAAAATCAATTTCATTTAATACAGACAAAAATAAAAGAAATACAGGAAGATAAAATAATAATGATTTTATAAGTGTATTTTTATTAAGTGACGACATTAATTGCCACTCCCAATTTCATAAGATACAATTTTAACATAATCTAATTGTCTAAAATCAGAAAAAAAATTTACTTGATTATCTTTGTTTAAATCATTGGTAATTATTTTGCCTACTGGTAAACCAGGCTTAAACAAACCTCCATATCCAGAAGTATAAACAATAATTTCATTACTGTTTAATTTTTCTTTATACTCATCCTTAGTGTACTCAATGACACCATGATTTTTTCCTGTTCCAGACAATACAGCATGTAAATCTATCGGTTCTAATAAAACTGGAATTTTGCTATTTAAATCAGAAACTAGAAGTGCTCTAGAGTTGGTATAATTTACTTCAATTATTTTACCGACCAAATAACTTCTATCTACGATTGCCATGCCAATTTTAACATTATCTTTTGAGCCTTTGTTTAAGATAATTGATTTTAGATAAGGGCTATCTTTATCAACTAAAACTTTTGCATATACGTCTTCTGATTGAATTGTTTCGTTAATAAGCTCTCTTAATTTTTTATTTTCTAAAATTAAAAAATCATTAGAAAGTTTTTCTTCCTTTAATTTTTTTAGTTCAATTTCATTTTTTTGAAATTGATCATAAAGGTTCAGGTGTTGCTCTATTTTAATATTTAAATCTTTAAAATAATTTTCTGGAATAGAGGCAATAAATGACGATCGATAAACAACTTCGTTAACACCTAATTTAATATATTGTATTGCCTTAAAATTAAAGCTTCCCAATACTATTACAATTAATGATAGAAAAATAAGAGTTAATAGTGAAAATTTTTGCTGATAACTTTTTTTTAAAAAAGCAGATCTAATTGCGATTACAAAGTCATCTCTGCTTGAAGCCATTGATCTTAATATTCAGATAGCATAGTAGAGAATGTTTCTTCTTGATCCAATGCTTTCCCAGTACCAACAGCGACGCAAGATAAAGGATCGTCTGCAACATGAACTGGTAATCCTGTTTCTTTTGAAAACCTTTTATCAATATTTTTTAATAAAGCTCCACCACCAGTTAATGTTAATCCCATATCAACTAAATCAGCAGATAATTCTGGCGGGGTATTTTCTAAAGCTTGCTTAATAGCATTAATCATCTCCTTCATAATATCATTTAATGCTTCAGCAGTATCTTCTTCTGTAATATTTACCTCTTTTGGTGTACCCGATCTCAAGTCTCTTCCTTTTACAGGATAGGTATTTTTTCCAGTAGCTATTGCAGTACCCATTTCTTTTTTAATTTTTTCAGCAGTACCGTCTCCAATTAATAAATTATATTCTTTTCGCATATAATTAACTATTGCCGTATCCATTGCATCCCCTGCCACTCTTAGAGATTTAGAATAAACTAATCCACCCAAAGACATCACTGCAATTTCACTAGTTCCTCCACCAATATCTACAATCATAGATCCTGTTGCTTCAGAAATCGGAAGTCCTGCTCCTATTGCAGCAGCAATTGGTTCTTCAATTAATTGAACTCTTCTAGCACCCGCCGCAAGAGCACTATCTTGAATTGCTTTTCTCTCAACGGGTGTTGAGCCAGTTGGAACACAAATTAAAATTCTAGGATTTGCAAATGTACTTCCTTTATGAACTTTTTTTATAAAATGCTTAATCATTTCTTCAGTCACAATAAAGTCTGCGATCACGCCATCTCTTAATGGTCTAATTGCGCTTATGTTTCCTGGTGTTCTTCCAAGCATAGTTTTTGCTTCATCACCAACAGCTAAAACATTTTTCTTTCCTCCTTGATCAACTATCGCAACTACAGAGGGTTCATTTAAAACTACACCTTGTCCTTTTAAAACAACTAGTGTGTTTGCTGTTCCAAGATCGATTGCCATATCTTGGCTCCAAATTTTTTTAACTCTGTCGAATAGTCCCATTTTATATACCTCTCACCTTTTGATTTTCTTGCTCCATTGGAGCTGTTTTATCTCGTTTAATAATCATTTTATTTAATGCATTAATATAAGCATT
>JAFJTK010000141.1 GCA_017880265.1 Candidatus Pelagibacter sp.
GAAGAGAAATTATTCCTTGTCCTGCACTTGGAATTATCTCCTGAGTTGAAAATATTTCTGTAATTTTATCTTCTATTGATAAAGATTTAATTCCTGCATAAGACAATATTATTGCATCATACAAACCATCATTAAGTTTTTTAATTCTTGTATCAACATTTCCTCTTATAAGTTTGCAATTAAGATCAGACCTAATTTGTTTAATTTGAAATTCTCTTCTATAGGATGAGGTGCCAATTATTGCTTCAGGTTGTAAGTCTTTAAGTTTTTTTTTATCTTTAGTTATTAATATTTCTCTTGGATCATTTCTTTCTAAAAATGTGTTTGTTCTCAAACCATCAGTTTCATTTGCTGGCATGTCTTTTAATGCATGAACTGCTACATCTATTTTTTTATCTTGAAGTTCATTTTCTATGTTTGTTGAAAACAAACCTTTTCCACCCACTTCTGATAATCTTTTATCTTGAACCTGATCTCCCTTTGTCGTTATTTCTTTAATTATTATGTCTTCATCGTTTAAATCTGTATTTTGAATAATCTTATTTTTGGCAGTTTGAGCATATATTAATGCCAGCTTGCTCCCTCTTGATCCAATGACAATTTTCTTATTCATAAATAAATATATTTCTTACTTGTATTGAGATTGTACAATTAATAAAAACTATTTGAATGAGTAAAAAACCCTTAATTCTTGGAATTGAATCTAGCTGTGATGAAACAGCAGCTTCAATAATTACTGAAAATGAACAAGGAATACCAATAGTTTTATCCAATATTGTTTCAAGCCAAGTTGATGTTCATAAGGAGTTTGGAGGTGTTGTTCCTGAACTAGCTGCAAGATCTCATATGGAAAAAATCGATTGGATAGTTCAAAAAGCAATTGATGATAGTGGTAGAAAAATAGAAGAGATAGATGCAATAGCCTCAACAGCTGGTCCAGGTCTAATAGTGTGTTTATCTGTTGGTTTAAGTTTTGGAAAAGCTTTTGCTTCAGCGATAGAAAAACCATTTATTGCTGTTAATCACTTAGAAGGCCATGCTTTAAGTCCAAAACTAAACTCTCAACTAAATTACCCATATTTACTTTTATTAATTTCAGGTGGGCATTCACAATATTTAAATGTTCAAGGTTTAGGAAAATATCAAAGATTAGGAACAACAATTGATGATGCCTTGGGTGAAGCATTTGATAAAACTGCAAAACTTTTGGGAATAGAATTTCCTGGTGGACCTCAAATAGAAATTTTAGCAGAAAAAGGTGATCCAAATAAATATGATTTACCAAAACCAATTTTCAATAAAGGAGGGTGTAACTTATCTTTTGCAGGTCTTAAAACAGCAATTTTAAGAATAACAAAAGATATTAAAACTGATCAGGAAAAATTTGATCTTGCTGCTTCTTTTCAGAAAACAGTTGAGCAAATTTTATATAAAAAAACCAAAATTGCATTTTCTGAATTTGAAAAACAAAATAATTTAAAAGAAAAAGTATTTGTAGTTGCAGGTGGAGTCGCAGCTAATAAAAGAATTAGATCTATGTTGATAGATCTATGTCATGAGGAAAATTATCAAAGCTTATTTCCACCGATTGAATTTTGTGGGGATAATGCTGCTATGATTGCAATGGTTGGTTTAGAAAAATTTAAATTAAAACAATTTGACAATTTAGATCATCCAGCAAAACCGAGATGGCCATTAGATGAAAACGCTGCCTTTCTTAAGGGAGCAGGAGTACAATTGTAATGCAATATTGGTTAATGAAGTCTGAACCTGATGTATGGTCAATTGATCAACAAAAAAAAGCAGGTGCAAAAGGTGCGCCCTGGGATGGTGTTAGAAATTATCAGGCTGCTAAAAATTTAAAAAGTATGAAAAAAGGAGATCTTTGTTTTTTTTATCATTCAAATATTGGAAAAGAAATTGTTGGCATTGTTGAAGTAATCAAAGAAGCTTACTTAGATAAAACTGATAAATCAGGACGATTTGTTGCTGTTACAGTTAAATTTGTGGAAAAATTATCCAAACCTGTAACCCTTGAAACTATCAAAAAATCAAAGGAATTAAGCCATTTAGCTCTTATTAAACAAAGTAGACTGTCTGTGATGCCTGTAGACTCTAAAAGCTGGAAAATATTAAATAAGATGAGTAAAATTTAAATATAAAATTATTTCATGCCAATAAAAAAAAAGAAAAAAACTAAAGTTAAGAAAAAGGTTGCAAAAAAAGTAACTAAAAAATCTAAAGCTAAGAAAAAAGCTATTAGTAAAGTTGTTAAAGAAAGTTCAAAGGAACTTATTATTAAAACTAAACCTCAATGGATTAAAAGTAGTTTAGCAACTAAAAGTAAATATCAAGATAAGTATTCTAAATCGATTAAAAATAACGATGAGTTTTGGAGAAAAGAAGGAAAAAGAATAACTTGGATAAAACCATATAAAAAAATTAAAGATGTTAAATACAGTACCAAAGATGTCAAAATAAAATGGTTTCATGATGGAACTTTAAATGCTTCTGCAAATTGTATTGATAGACATTTAAAGGACAAAAAAGATAAAACTGCAATAATCTGGGTTGGGGATGATCCTAAAGATAGTCAAAAAATTTCCTACAAACAACTTCATGAAAAAGTATCTAAAGCAGCGAATGGTTTAAAAAAATTAGGAATTAAAAAAGGAGACAGAGTTACTATTTATTTAACCATGATCCCAGAGCTTGCTATTTTGATGCTTGCTTGTGTTCGTATTGGTGCAGTTCACTCTATTATTTTTGGTGGTTTTTCAGCAGATTCTATTTCTGGAAGAGTAAATGATTGCGAGTCTGAATATATCATTACTGCAGATGAGGGTGTTAGAGGAGGAAAAACAATTCCCTTAAAAAATACAACTGATGAAGCTTTAGAGAGTTGTCCTAACGTTAAAAAATGTATTGTTGTTAAACGAACTGGAAATTTTATTAGTTGGAATGAAGATAGAGATGTTTGGTATCATGATTTGATAAAAGATGTTTCTAAAAACTGCGAACCTGAAGAAATGAACGCAGAAGATCCTTTGTTTATTTTATATACTTCAGGATCAACTGGTAAGCCTAAAGGAGTTTTGCATACAACAGGTGGTTACATGGTGTATGCTTCAATGACTCATCAATATATTTTTAATTATAAACCAAAAGACATCTACTGGTGTACGGCTGACATTGGATGGGTCACAGGTCATAGTTATATAATTTATGGACCTCTAGCTAATGGGGCAACTACAATAATGTTTGAAGGTATACCAAACTATCCAACCACTTCTAGATGGTGGCAAATAATTGATAAGTATAAAGTAAATACTTTTTATACCGCACCTACTGCAATTAGAGCTTTGATGCGTGAAGGAGATAAACCAGTTAAAAAAACTTCAAGAAAATCATTAAAATTATTAGGAACTGTTGGTGAACCAATTAATCCAGAAGCTTGGATGTGGTATTATAAAACCGTAGGTAATTCTAAATGTCCAATTGTTGATACATGGTGGCAGACAGAAACAGGCGGAATAATGATTGCTCCTCAAACTGGTGCAATAAATTTAAAGCCTGGCTCAGCCACTAAACCATTTTACGGCATAAAACCTGTTATTGTTGATAAAAAAGGTGTTGAAATTAAAGGCCCCGGGGAAGGAAGACTTTGCATTGCTCAATCATGGCCTGGTCAAATGAGAACAGTTTATGGAGATCATCAAAGATTTATAGATACCTATTTTTCACAGTTTGATGGAAAATATTTTACAGGAGACGGCTGTAGAAGAGATAAAGATGGCTACTATTGGATTACAGGAAGAGTTGATGATGTAATTATCGTATCAGGACATAACCTTGGTACTGCTGAAATAGAAAGTGCTTTTGTTGCTCATCCAAAAGTTGCAGAAGCTGCAGTTGTGGGCTACCCACATGATATAAAAGGTAACGGGCTTTACTGTTATGTAACTTTAAATGTAGGTGAAAAAGAAGACGGTGATCTAGATAGAGATTTAAAACTTTGGGTTAGAAAACAAATTGGACCCTTGGCTACTCCAGACTTAATTCATTTTACACCAGGACTTCCAAAGACTAGATCAGGTAAAATTATGAGAAGAATTTTAAGAAAAATTGCAGCTAATGAACATGATCAATTGGGTGATACAACCACTTTAGCTGACCCAAGTGTTGTACAAAGTTTAGTAGATAATAGAAAAAATATTTAAAACTGAATTCTTTCTTTAAATTCTTTTTTAATAATATCCCATTTTAAAATAACAGAATTCAATACAATTTTTCTATCAAGACTCTTTAATTCTTCAGCTATGGGTGCCCACTCATACAAGGATAAAGCACTTTGATTGAAAGGAATATCATTCGAATACTCATTCCAATTTATAGATTGTAACCTTTCATCAAAAACTTTTTTTGTTTTATCAATAATATCTAGAGGCATATTATTAGTCGTCTCATTATCTAAAATTTTTAAAAAAATCTCCTTTGATTTGCCTGTATCTTCAAAATTAAAATTATTTTTCAAATAAGAAAATGTAAAAAAAGTTAAATCTTGAAGTGCTACAGCATAAATGTTCCATTTTGCTTCATTAACTGATTTCATAAACTCATCATTATCAAAATGTAAAACGTATCTCGTTCCCATTCTTGTTTTGAGATAACTATAAAGTGTAACCTGAGATACCCATGCTGATTTAGTTTGGATAAATTCTTCTAACTGATCTAAATTTTTTATTTTTGATTTTGGAATGAAAGCTTTAAACAATGAAAAAAAATAAACTTTAAAATCATTTAAGGATAAATCTTTCCAAGTTAGTTTATATTTTTTCATTTTATTCTATTTTTAGTAGATATTTGGCCAAAAACGAACCTATTGTGAGCATTTTTAATACTTTTATTATCTTTCAGAATGGTTATGGTTTTCACAGTTATAACTAAAAGAGAGAGGTATAAATGGCAAAAAATGCACAACACTGGGAAAAGACCAAAGGTTTGCTAATAGTTACATTAGTAATTTGGGCAATTTTCTCAATGGGTATCTTCCTTTTTGGCGCTGAATTGAACTCAGTTACTGGACCTTTTGGGTATCCATTAACTTATTGGTTCACATGTCAAGGTTCTCTTGGAATATTTGTAATCCTTATTTTTTGGTTTGCAGGTCGACAAGAAAAAATTGATGAAGAATTCGGCTTCAGTGAAAAAGGAGATAACTAATGATTAAAGGTAATTTTATAGATAACTTGCCTAAAGTTTATGGAATATATACCGGAGGGTTTATAGCATTCATAATCTTGATGGCGATTGGTGAGCAGATGGGGATGTCAGCAAAAGCAATAGGTATTTGCTTTGTTGGTTTTACTATTTTCATCTACGCAGCAATTGGTTGGCTATCTCGAACAGCTCAAGCGAGTAATTATTATGTAGCTGGAAGACAAGTTCCAACTGTATTCAACGGAATGGCAACAGCAGCCGACTGGATGTCTGGTGCTTCATTCGTTGCAATGGCAGGTGGTATTTACTTCAAAGGTTACGGATATATGGCTTTGCTTGTTGGTTGGACAGGTGGTTACGTATTAGTTGCAACTTTATTAGCACCATACTTAAGAAAATTTGGCTGTTACACAGTTCCAGATTTCGTAGGTACAAGATACGGTGGTAATGCAGCTAGACTACTTGCAGTAATCGTTTTAACGGTTGCTTCATTTACTTATGTGACTGCACAAATTAACGCTACAGGTACTATTGCTTCTGTTGCTTTAGATATCCCATTCCAATACGCAGTATACGTTGGACTAATAAGTATTTTATTATGTTCAATGCTTGGTGGTATGAGAGGGGTAACTTGGACACAGGTTGCGCAATATATTGTACTAATCATAGCTTACCTACTTCCAGTATTCTGGATCAGTAACAAGATAGGTGCGGGTTTCTTCCCTCACTTTATGTTAGCTGATGAAGTTGCTAGAATTGGTGAGTTAGAACAACAGTTTGGTTTTATTAAAAACTCTGCTGCTGATTTAGCTACAGTACCTAAAGGGTTAGCTGGTATTACTAAAGCTCACTCTGAAGTTAAC